>NZ_JBHXQY010000119.1:0-18818 GCF_042716955.1 Nocardiopsis sp. NPDC058631
CACGCCCCCGGCCACCATCGTGTGGTTGTTGGGTAGGGCCACGCCCCGCGACACGGACGGGCCCGGCACACCGCGCGTGTGTGCCGGGCCCGTCCGTGTCGCGTGAGGCCGGTCGGTGCCGGAGCTTCTTCAGTTCACCATGTTCCGGATGTCGATCTCGGTCGGTGCGCCGTCGACGGTGTTGTTGAGCAGGAGTTGGACCGGGGCCTGCTCCGGGGTGAGGATGAACACCAGCTCACCCGAGGCCGTGTTGCCCGGGGAGAGGCCCTCTGCGTCCCACAGCGGCCTCTCCTGCTCGCTCCTGGACGGGGTCGCCGCGACGATCTCCGACTCCGAGTCGGTGACCAGGTGCTGCGCCTTGCTGTCGAAGGCGAAGGGCTGGCCGTTGAGGAGGTTGGTGACCTCCAGGTCCACGACGCAGTACTCGCCCCTGCGCAGCCCGGACCGGCCCGCCACCTCCTCCAACCCGCAGGTGACGGAGTTGACCTGGTACTCGACCGTGCCGTCCGCCGACATCGCGGGCAGGTCCCCGGGAGCGCCGGGCGGGATGGAGTCGTCGGCCCCGTCGTCCGTGGACGGAGCCTCCTCCGGCTCCGAGCTCGTGGCCGAGGGGGCCCCGTCCGCGTCGGAGAACGGTGAACGGTCCATGTTCATCAGCAACGACACCAGGAGAACCACGAGCACCAGGAGCACCGCAGCGCCGACCGCCACCGCGACGATCAGCCCCCGCCGCCGGTTCGGCGCCGCGGGCTGGTGCGGGGGAGGGGGCACCGGGGGCACGTACGGTTGGGGCCCCGGGCGGCTCGGCTGCTGGTCGGCGGGGGGCACCATCGGGATGGGGCCGGTCGAGGCCGGGTGCTGCGCCGGGGGCGGCCCGGCCTGTCGGGACTGCTGTGCCTGCGCGCCCGGGGGCGGCCCGGCCTGGTGGCCTGCCGCCGGATAGCCGGGGGGCGGCCCGCCGGGGGTCTGCGGGTGCTGGAAGTTCCCCGTCTGGTGCGCGGGCGGGGGCATGGGCGGGCCCGCCTGGTACTGGCCCGGCGCCTGGTGCCGCATGCCCGTCATGGTCTGGTGCCCGGGACCGCCCTGCTGGGGGTGCATCCCCGGGGGCGGGCCGGGCGGCATCGGCGGCAGGTTGGGCCGCCAGGACTGGTGCAGCGCGTGCGACACCATGTCGTTGGGGTTGCTGCTGTCCTCGCCGCCCGCCAGCTCCAACAGGAGGTCCTGCGCGGTGGGGCGGCGGTTCGGCTCCTTGGCCAGCGCTCGCGTCACCAAGCGGTCCAGCGGGCTGACCAGGTTGCCGATCTGCGGTTCGGCGAACAGCACCCGCTTGCCCAGCGTCATGGCGTCGCCGTTGCCGAAGGGGTGCGTGCCGTTGCCGGCGAACGCCACCAGGCACCCCCAGGCGAAGATGTCCGCCGAGGTGGTGACCTGCTCCTCCAGCAGCTGCTCGGGTGCCATCCACCCGGGGCTGCCCATGACGATGCCGGTCTGGGTGTGGTTCGTGGCGGTGTTCATCGCGCGCGCGATGCCGAAGTCGATCACCCGGGGGCCGGACAGCGACAACAGCACGTTCGCGGGCTTGAGGTCGCGGTGGACCAGCCCGGTGCGGTGGATGGCGGCCAGCGCGGCGGCCACGCCCAGCGCGAAGCCGTGCAGGGTGGAGGAGTCCAGCGGGCCGTTCTCGGCTATGTGCTCGGCCAGGGCGGTGCCCGCGATGTACTCGGTGACCATGTAGGGACGGTTCTCGAACGTCCCGTGGTCGAGCACCTTGGCGGTGCAGAAGGAGGCGACCTTGCGGGCGTTCTCCATCTCGTCGCGAAAACGCGCCCGTGTCGCCTCGTCGAAGGCGAGTTCCGGGCGGATGACCTTGATGGCTACCTGGTTGTTCTTCTCCGACATGCTGCCCAGGTAGACGGTGCCCATGCCACCGCTGCCCAGCTTCCCGGACAGCACATAGGGACCGATGGTGGCCGGATCTCCGGCGGCCAGCGGTTCCAGGTTCTTCGGGAGCCCATCCGACGGCAAGCGACCCTCCCCGACGGTGTCCAAACCCCGCCTTGCCCCAAGGTAGCGGTGTTTGTGTCCTGATTCCCACTCAGAGGCCCGAGGGGGCCGCTCTGGGGACAGGCGGTGACTGACATGACAGTGGTGACGATCCCCGGATCGTGGTCCTGGTTCCCGATTCCTCCCGGCGATGACGTTCGCACCGGTGGGAGGGGGTGAACACACCGGCGCCCCTGGCGGGGTACGTGTTCACGCAAGGTGGGGGTTCCTTTACGATTGGGGACTCGTGACCGTAAATACCACCGTAACCGTCCGGGTCCCCGCGAAGGTGAACCTTCAGTTGGCGGTGGGGCCCGGACGCGAGGACGGGTTCCACGACCTCGTCAACGTGTTCCACGCCGTCTCACTGTTCGATGAGGTTACCGTCAAGGAGGCCCGGCCGCGTCGGCCGAGTCCCCTGGACGGAGGCGCCTTCGTCCTTGCGGGACTGACCGCCGACGGCGGCCTGGGGTCCCACCTGTCCCGCGTGCCCCTGGACGCGAGCAACCTCGCCGCACGCGCGGTCGCCCTGGTGGCGGAGCGGACCGGGCGGGGCTCCCCCGTCACGGTCCACCTGGACAAGAACATCCCCGTGGCGGGGGGCATGGCCGGGGGGAGCGCGGACGCGGCTGCCGCCCTGGTCGCCTGTGACCGGCTCTGGGGCACCGGCCTGTCGCGCGAGGAGCTCCTCGACTGCGCGGCCCAACTCGGCAGCGACGTCCCCTTCGCCGTGGTGGGCGCCACGGCCGTGGGGACGGGGCGGGGGGAGGTCCTCGCCCCGATGGCCAGTCCGGGCCGTTTCCGCTGGGTCTTCGCCCTGTCGCCGCACGGCCTGTCCACTGCGCGGGTCTTCGGCGAGTACGACCGGATCCGCCCCGACGCCCCCCAGCCCCGCCTGGACCCCGCCCTGGCCGGTGCGCTCGCGCTCGGTGATCCGGCGGCCGTCGGCGCGGCGCTCACCAACGACCTCCAGGAGGCCGCACTGTCCCTCCTGCCGGAGCTGGAGCGGACCCTCGGGGTCGGCCGGGGCGCGGGCGCCCTGGGCGCCCTGGTGTCCGGCTCGGGGCCGACCTGTGCCTTCCTGGTGGGTGGGGGCCCGGAGGACGGTGCCGTGGTGGCCGAGCGCGAGGCCTCCGTGGTCGCTGCCCTGGAGGGCAGCGGGTTGTGCGAGCAGGTGGTGACGGCCCACGGAGACGTGCCCGGCGCCGTCGTCCTGTGATGTAAATCACTCCCATTTCTCCCCTTCTGTGGGGGTTTCTTCCCGTTGACCTGAACCACAGTTGAGGTCGAACACTGGTGGGCATGACGACCGCACCCGCCTTGTCCCGCTACGCCGACCTCCCGGCCCTCATCGGCCTCATGGAGGGTGACGAGAAGCACAACAGTGCCGCCCACTCCACCCTCGACGTCGTGTGGGTCCTCTACGACCGCGTCCTGGCCGTCACCCCCGCGACGGCCGAGGACCCCGCCCGCGACCGCTTCCTGCTGTCCAAGGGCCACGGGCCCGCCGCGTTCTACGCCGTGCTCGCCGCCAAGGGGTTCGTGGACGTGTCCGCGCTGCGCGGCTGGACCGCCTTCGACTCACGGCTCGGACACCACCCCGACCGGGTCCTCGTGCCCGGTGCCGAGATCGGCAGCGGCTCCCTCGGCCACGGACTCCCCCTCGGACTGGGCAGCGCCCTCGGCCTGCGGGCCCAGGGCGTCCGCCGCCCCGACGGCTCCGTACCGCGCGTGGTGGTGCTCATCGGCGACGGAGAACTCGACGAGGGCAGCAACCACGAAGCCGTCGCCGTGGCCGGGAGGCTCGGCGTGGACAACCTCACCGTCGTCGTCGTGGACAACGCCTCCAGCAGCCACGGCTGGCCCGGCGGCATCGGTGCCCGGTTCACCACGGAGGGCTGGGTGGCGCGCGACGTCGCCGGACGCGACCACGACGCCCTCCACGAGGCCCTCACCCGGCCCCACACGGGACGGCCGCTGGTCGTCGTCGCCCGCGTCCGGACCAGCTGAGTACAGGAGACACGGCCATGCGCGAGACCTTCGCCGCCACAGTCATCGAGGCCATGGACCGTGATCCGCGGGTCGCGGTCGTCCTCGCCGCCATCTCCGCGGGCATGTTCCGCTCCGCTGCGGCCCGCCACCCGGGACGGGTGATCGACGTGGGCATCCGGGAACAGGCCATGATCGGCGTGGCCGGAGGCCTCGCCCTCACCGGCCTGCGGCCGATCGTGCACAGCTACGCGCCGTTCCTGGTCGAGCGCCCGTTCGAGCAGGTCAAGCTCGACTTCGCCCACCAGGACGTGGGTGCGGTCCTGGTCAGCATCGGCGGCTCCTACGACGCCTCCGAGGAGGGGCGCACCCACCAGGCGCCCGGGGACGTCGCCCTGCTGGACACCCTCCCCGGGTGGACCGTGCACGTACCGGGCCACCCCGACGAGGTGCGCGGCGCGCTGGAGGCCGCGATCCCCGGGGAGGACCGCGTGTACGTGCGGCTCTCCGCCACCTCGAACCGGGCACCCCTGCCCGTGGGCGGCCGGCTGTCGGTGGTGCGGACGGGGACGGCCCGCTCCGCGGGCGTGGTGGTCGCGGTCGGGCCGATGCTGGACCGCGTGCTGGAGGCCACCGCAGGCCTCGACGTGACCGTGGCCTACACGTCCACCGTGCGCCCGTTCGACCGCACGGGGCTCAGCGCCCTGGTCGGCGCGGCCGGCAACGCCGACGTGCTCGTGGTCGAGCCCTACCTGGCCGGAACCTCCGCGCACGAGATCTCCGCGGCCCTCGCCGACCGGCGCCACCGCCAGCTCGGGCTGGGGGTCTCCCGCGACCGGGAGCTGCGCGCCTACGGCACGCCCCAGCAGCACGCCCGGGCGCACGGCCTGGACACGGAGGGCGTCGCCAAGGCCGCCAGGGACTTCTTCCTGGTGTAGGCCGGGCACGGGAGCCCGGCGGCGCGAACGCGCCCGGGGCCCCGCGTGGTGCGGCCCCGGGCGCCCTCCCGCCCGTGCGGGAGCGGTACTCCCCGTACAGGGGCGGCCCGTCCACGGGGCCCGTGGACGGGCCCTCCCCGGGGCGCGTCCCCCTTCTCCGGGGGCGGGCGTCCAGGGCACTGGGTCGGAGCCGGGACAATGGAAGGTGATGACGAATCTGGTCAACCTTCAGGACGTGTCCCTGGCCTACGGGCCGCTCGTACTCCTCGACAAGGTGTCGCTCGGTGTCGACGAGAACGAACGCATCGGCGTGGTCGGCCGCAACGGCGGTGGTAAGTCCACGCTGATCTCCGTGCTCTCCGCCACCACCGAACCCGACTCGGGTCGGGTCGTGCACAACCGCGGGCTGCGCATCGGCTTCCTGCACCAGCGCGACACCTTCCCCGACACCACCGTCGGCGGGTTCGTGCTGGGCGACCGGGCCGAGCACGAGTGGGCGGGCGACTCCCGCATCCGCGACGTCCTGCGCGGACTCCTCGGCGGCTGGGACCTGGACACCCCCATGGCCGGGCTCTCCGGTGGCGAGCGGCGCCGCTCCGGCCTGGCGCGGCTGCTGATCGGCGACCACGACCTCATCGTCCTCGACGAGCCCACCAACCACCTGGACATCGAGGGCATCGCCTGGCTCGCCGCGCACCTGCGCGGACGTCCCGAGGCGCTCGTGGTCGTCACACACGACCGCTGGTTCCTGGACGCCGTCACCACCCGTACCTGGGAGGTCGGGCGCGGCGCCGTCGAGCGCTACGAAGGCGGTTACGCCGCCTACGTCCTGGCCAAGGCCGAACGCGACCGCCAGGCCGCCGCCTCAGAGGAGCGGCGCCAGAACCTCATGCGCAAGGAACTGGCCTGGCTGCGCCGCGGCGCCCCCGCCCGCACCTCCAAGCCCAAGTTCCGCATCGAGGCGGCCAACCAGCTCATCGCCGACGAACCGCCTCTCCGCGACAGCGTCGAACTGGTGCGGTTCGCCAGCTCCCGGCTGGGCAAGACCGTGGTCGACCTCAAGAACGTGTCGGTGTCCATCCCCGACCGCACCCTCCTGGACCACCTCACCTGGCAGCTGGGCCCCGGCGACCGGGTCGGCCTGGTGGGGGTGAACGGCGCCGGCAAGTCCACGCTTCTCAAGATCCTCGCCGAGGAGCGCGCACCCGACTCGGGCAGCGTGCGCACCGGCCGCACCGTCAAGCTCGCCCACCTGTCGCAGAACGTCGTCGAACTCGACCCCAAGGCGCGCCCGCTGCAGGCCGTCATGGAGGTCCGCGAGCACATCACCATCGGCAAGCGCGACTACACAGCGAGCCAGATGCTGGAGCGCTTCGGTTTCCGGGGGGACCGGCAGTGGACGCCGATCGGGGACCTGTCCGGCGGTGAGCGCCGCCGCCTCCAGCTCCTGCGCCTGCTCATGGACGAACCCAACGTGCTGCTGCTGGACGAGCCCACCAACGACCTGGACATCGAGACCCTCACCGAGCTGGAGGACCTCCTCGACGGCTGGCCGGGCTCGCTCGTCCTGGTCAGCCACGACCGCTACTTCCTGGAGCGCATCACCGACCGGGTGCTCGCCCTCATGGGGGACGGCAGTCTCGCGTGGCTGCCCGGAGGGGTCGACGAGTACCTGGAGCGCCGCGCCGCGACCGCGGGGGATGCCACCGTGCCCCTCGGCGCCTCCGAGTCCGCGGCCGTCGGGGCCGCCCCGGAACAGCCCGCGGTGTCCGCCATGTCCCAGGCGGACCGCCGCGCCGCCCAGAAGGAGATGCAGCGCGTCGAGCGCCGCATGGACAAGATCGCCAAGCGCGAGGCGGAGCTGCACGAGCTGATGGCCGCCGCCGGCAACGACTACACCAGGCTCGCCGAACTGGACGCCGAGGCCAAGGCCCTGGCGACGGAGAACGGCGAGCTGGAGATGGTCTGGCTGGAGCAGGCCGAGCTGATCGGCGACTGAACACGGGTCCCCTCCGGGACGTGCTCTCCACGGGCGGCCGCCCGGGCATCTGTGCCCGGACGGCCGCCCGTAGGCTGCGCACAGGGCGTGTAGCAGTGTTCCGAGCACAGAGGAGAACCCCATGGCCGACCTGGACCAGATCCCGGTGACCCTGATCGACGGCCGAGAGACCACCTTCGGTGAGTGGTCCGGGCAGGTGCGACTGGTGGTGAACGTCGCCTCCCGCTGCGGCCTCACCCCCCAGTACGGCGCGCTGGAGGAGCTCCAGAAGCGCTACTCCGACCGGGGCTTCACGGTGCTCGGCTTCCCCAGCAACCAGTTCCTCCAGGAGTTCGGCGGTGAGGACAAGATCGCCGAGTACTGCTCGATGACCTGGGGCGTCACCTTCCCGATGACGGAGAAGGTGAAGGTCAACGGGAAGGGCCAGCACCCCCTCTACACCGAGCTCACCGGGGTTCCCGACGCCGAGGGCAACGCGGGGAAGGTGAAGTGGAACTTCGAGAAGTTCCTGGTGCTGCCGGACAACACCGTCCACCGCTTCCGCCCCACCACGGTCCCCGACGCCCCCGAGGTCGTCGAGCTCATCGAGAAGTCACTTCCCGGCCGGGCGGCGTAGCCCCGTACCCGGAACGCTCGGGAGCGCCGCCCCCGGCGCCCCGCACCGTTCGGGACCGGGCCGGGGGAGGGGCCGTGTCGCGCGGCCCCTCCCGTCGCCGGGGGGTGCCCCTCAGCGCACCTCCTCGGCGAAGACGGAGGCGATCTCCCGAGCGCCCTCCTCGTTGGGGTGGATGTCCGGTCCCCGCTCCGCGTCGCACATCCAGGTGAGGTCGCACACGTTCTGGAGGTTCGCGGGCATGCCCGTCTCGCTGTCCTCGGGGACCTCCTGGTTGGTGGCCTGGAAGACGGAGTCCACGTCGGCGACGTCGATGCCCTCGGCCTCGTAGGCCTCGGTGAGCGTTCCGTTGACCTCGGTGAGGATCTCCACCGCCTCCTCGGCGAGCCCGCCCCTGGCATCCTGCTCGGGGAAGGCCTCCTCGGCCTCCTCCGCGGACGCGGCCGCCTGACCGGCGGGGTCGTCGTCCAGGAGGAGGAAGGCCAGGAACGGGTTGTAGTACGTCATCGCGACGATCCGGGTGTCCGGACCGGCCGCGGTGCGCAGCCGCTCCGCGATCTCGGGGACCTCCTCCTCCAGCCGTTCGAGGCCGTCGGCCACACACCCCGCGTCGATGTCGATGTCCTCGGAGCTGTCCGCCCGGCCGTCCGCCGCGTTCACCCCCTGTACGCAGCGGGTGAAGTTGTTCGCCCCGATGGTGAGGGTCACCAGGTCCACCTCCCCCTCGTGGTCCGCCAGGAAGTCCTCCGCGGCCTGGAGCTGCTCGCCGTCGTCGTAGCGCTCCTCGCAGCGGGGCAGGCCGCCCTCCAGGAACGTGGACGTGTCCTCGCCCGCGCAGCCCATCCGCTCGTGTTCGAGGTCGGGGTCCTCTTCGAGCAGGGTGCGGTACAGGACGTCCGTGTACCCCTCCTCGGTCTCTCTGGGAGACCCGTCCTCGTCGGGCTGCACGCCCACGGCCAGCGAGTCGCCCAGCGACAGGTAGTAGCCCCCCTCGGCTCCGGAGGGCGCCGGGTCCGAGGCCCCTCCGCCGTCGGTGCCCGAGCATCCCGCGGCCAGTACCGCCGCGGCCGTTGCCGCGATCCAGCGGATTCGCACTCTCTTCTCCCACCCGGGTCGGCTACAGGTACGTGCCCGGGGGCCGTGCGGGGAGCGGACGCGGCTCGTCGCTCTCCCCGGGACCCGCCGGGTCCTTCACGTGGGGGAACCGGAAGGCATCAGGCCACCATGTCACCCGCCACGGGCCAGGTCGAGTCCGGGGGTGGGATGACCCCACGGGAGAGCTCGCCGGCGGCGTCGGACCTGTCCCGGGGCGGGCCGGACCTTCCCCCGCGGTGCCGGACCCGGGCCGGGGTCAGCGGGCCAGTTCCTCGAAGGCGGCCGCGATCACCCGCGCGCCCGCCTGGTTGGTGTGGATGTCCGGTCCCTGGTCCGTGTTGCACATCCAGGTGAGGTCGCACACGTTCTGGAGGTTCGAGGGCAGGCCCGTGGCGCTGTCGGCCGGGACCTCGCCGTCCAGCGACCCGAAGGCCGACTCCACGTCGGCGACGGCGATGTCCTCTGCGGCGAAGCCCGAGCGCAGCGACTCGTTCAACTGCTCCAGGACGTCGGTGGCGTAGCCGACCAGGCCGGCGTCGAAGGGCAGTTCGCCCTCGGCCTCACCCAGGCGCGGACCGTCCTCCGGCGGGGCCGGGCCGTCGGAGTCGCCGGGTTCCTCGGAGGCCTCCGCCCCGTCGCCGAGCAGCTGCGCCGCCAGGAACGGGTTGTAGTACGTCATGGCGACGATCCTGGTGCCGGGGCCCGCGGCCGTCCGCAGCCGGTTCGCGATCTCGGGGATCTCCGACTCGACGCGCTCCAGCCCGTCGTCCACGCACGCGGTGTCCACCGTGGGTCCCGCGCCGCCGTCCAGCCCCGTGACGCAGCCGGTGAAGTTGTTCCCGCCGATGGTGAGGGTGACCAGGCCGACCCGGCCCTCGTGCCCGGACAGGAAGTCCTCGGCCGCCTCGATCTGCGACGTGCCCCCGTACTGCTCGTCGCAGTGGGGGATGCCGCCTCCGAGGAAGCTCGTGGTGTCCTCCCCGCCGCAGCCCATGCGCTCGTGCTGGAGCGTGGAGTCGGCGTCGTAGAGGGTGCGGTACAGGATGTCCGTGTACCCGTCCGAGGTCTCCTGGGGCGTCCCGTTCCCGTCGGGCTGGATGCCCACGGTCAACGAGTCACCCAGGGAGAGGTAGTAACTCTGCGTGGTGCTCGGTTCGGCGCCGTCGCCACCGGCGCATCCCGTAGCCAACACGGCCGCGGCTGCCGCGGCCATCCACCGGATTCTCACTCTGTGTTCTCCAACCGAAGCCCGGAATGTGGTGCGCGCCCGGCAGCGGTCCCGGTGAGAGTCGGAGGCCGCTGGGCCACTACTTCGCGGCCGCGACTAGCTTTGCGGCCGCAACGGGTCCCTGTCGAGGGGGGCCAGAAGGCATCTCAGTAACGATGCCAGCTGTTCCCGGTCGCCGTCGGGCATCGGGGAGAGGAGGGTCTCCTCGTAGCTGAGGAGGGACTCCAGGGCCGCGTCGATGCGCTCGGCGCCGCGTTCGGTGAGCCGGACCAGGACTCCGCGCTTGTCGTCGGGGTCGGGGCGGCGTTTGACCAGCCCGGCGGCGGCCAGCCGGTCCACCCGGTTGGTCATGGTCCCCGACGTCACCAGGGTGGCGCGCAGCAGCCGGCCGGGACTCAGCTCGTACGGGGGGCCTGAGCGCCGCAGTTCGGCGAGCACGTCGAACTCCCAGGGTTCCAGCGCGTGCTCGGTGAAGACCGTGCGCCGGGCGCGGTCCAGGTGGCGTGCGAGCCTGGACACGCGGCTGAACACCTCCAGGGGTGTCACGTCCACGTCCGGGCGTTCGGAGCGCCACGCCTCGATCAGCCCATCCACCTCATCGCGCATGAGGACAGCCTATCTCTTGACATCAAGATAGTGGGGGCGGTATGCCGAACATCCCTGCCGCCGACGGACCGCCGCCGTCCGGCGGGCGTCGCGCGGACGGCGGGCCGACGCGGCCCCGCCCCTTCCGACGTGCGGAGGGCGGGGCCGGACATCAGGCCGATCCGCGCCGTCTCGTCTGCAACCCCGGTTTGAGCTCCAGGCTCGCGAGCCCGTTCCACGCGAGGTTGACCAGGTGCGCCGCGACCACCTCGCGCTTGGGCCTGCGCACCTCCAGCCACCACTGCCCGGTCAGCGCCCACATGCCCACCAGGGCCTGCGCGTACATCGGGGCGAGCGCCGGGTCGTAGCCGCGTTCGGTGAACTCGTCCACCATGATGTGTTCGACCTGGCTGGCGATGTCGTTGATCAGGCTGGCGAAACTACCCGTGCCGGAGGCCACGTGGGAGTCACGGGTCAGTACCCGGAACCCCACCGTGTTCTCCTCCACGTAGCGCAGCAGGCCCAGGGCCGCCTTCTCGATCTTGCCCCGCGCGCTGTCGGCGGTGAGGGCCTCGCCCATCATGTCCAGGAGGGTGCGCATCTCACGGTCGACCACGACCGCGTAGATGCCCTCCTTGCCGCCGAAGTGCTCGTACACGACGGGCTTGGACACTCCGGCCCGCGCGGCGATCTCCTCAACGGAGGTCGCGTCGAACCCGCGTTCGGCGAACAGCTCCCGACCGATCTCCAGCAGCTGTTGTCGGCGCTCCTTGCCCGTCATGCGCTTGCGGCGCACACGGGTTTTCTGCTCGCTGTCGGCTGCTCCCATGTTGGCTACTGATCCTAGACCTTGACCCGTTTGGCGGCGAGCCGTTCGTTGTTGGGCCAGCGGACCTTCGTGGCCCAGCCGAGCTTCTCGAACGCCCAGATCACGCGGGCGGAGATGTCGATCTGGCCCTTGAACACCCCGTGGCGCGCGCAGGTCGGGTCGGCGTGGTGCAGGTTGTGCCAGGACTCACCGAACGAGGGGATGGCGAGCCACCACACGTTGCGGGAGCGGTCGCGCACCTCGAAGTTCTCCTCGCCGATGGTGTGGCAGATGGAGTTGATGGACCAGGTGACGTGGTGCAGCAGGGCCACGCGGACCAGGCTCGCCCAGAAGAACGCGGTGAGCGCGCCCCACCAGGACATGGTCACGAGGCCGCCGATGAGGGCGGGGGCGCCGAGGGAGAAGAGCACGATCGGCAGGAACAGCTTGTCGACGAGGACGACGTCCTTGTCCTTGAGCAGGTCCGGGGTGAAGCGGCGCGGCGAGGTCTTCTTCTCGTCCAGGTACATCCACGCCATGTGGGCGTAGTACAGGCCCTTGGCGACGGACTTCCAGTCGTCGCCGAAGCGCCACGGCGAGTGCGGGTCGCCCTCGGCGTCGGAGTACTTGTGGTGGCGGCGGTGGTCGGCCACCCACTTGATGACGCTGCCCTCGATGGCCATCGAGCCGGCGATCGCGAGCGCGATGCGCAGGGGCCGGTTGGCCTTGAAGGAGCCGTGCGTGAAGTGGCGGTGGAACCCGACCGTGATGCCCAGGCCGCTGATGGCGTAGAAGACCGTGGCGATGGCGATGTCGGTGAGGCTCAGGCCCCATCCCCAGAAGAACGGGACGGACGCGAGCAGCGCGATCAGCGGGATGAAGACGAACGCGAAGACCGTGAAGCGTTCGGCCCGGCCCCGTAGTTCCGGCTCGTACTCGGGAATCACCTCGCGTTTCCTCTCGGCGTTCTCGGTCGGCAGCTCAGGAGCAGCGGTCATGGTCTTGCACACCTCGTCGTCATGGCAGCGTCGTCACGGTAGGGACGGTGTCCGAAAGGCGCGGAGCACCTGTCGTGACGGCCCAACCTATTCCTACGTAACCGTAACCTACGACCCCGTAGGTTTGGCAACCCCTCCACCGGAGGCGCTATGTTGGTGCCTGGCGTACGGGTGCGACGCGTTCGTGCCCGCTGCCTTCCCGGATGATGTAATCGGCAGCATGTGGGGTTTTGGTCCCCATCGTCCAGGTTCGAGCCCTGGTCCGGGAGCCGACCGACCGTCTCCGCGACCGCGTCCCGCCAGACCCCGGTCCTCTTTCGCGCGCGACGCCTCCCGCGGTCCGGGACCGGCACCGCGCGGACCCCGGAGCAGGAACCCCGCCACCTGCGGCGCGCCCGCGTCCGGGCCCGGACGCGCGGCGCGGCGCATCTCACAGAACGCACCGGAACCCAACGCCACAGGCGTGCCCCGGGTGCGGTTCTCCACCCCGGCGTCACGTGCCCGTTGGGAGGCTGTGACGCGCATGTATCCTTCCCATGTCGGCCGCTGGATCATCCGACGGCCGCCCGCGCGGCACGCGGGTCGAGCCGCCGAAGGGTGAGCCGACAGTTCAATGCCAGCTATCACGAGGGGTCTCCTCCAGTGAGCGTGAACCGTCCGGCTGCCGTCATCGTCCTTGCGGCGGGCGAGGGCACCCGAATGAAGTCGAAGCTTCCCAAGGTCCTCCACGAACTCAACGGCCGCAGCATGCTCGGCCACGTTCTGGCGGCCGCGGGCGAACTGGACCCTCACCACTCGGTCGTGGTCGTCGGCCACGCCCGGGACCGGGTGAGAGCACACCTGGCCGAGGTCGCCCCCGAGGCCGCCACGGCTGTCCAGGAAGAACAGAACGGCACGGGCCACGCGGTGCGCATGGCCGTCGAGGACCTGGCCGCCAAGGGCACCAAACTCTCCGGTACCGTCGTCCTGACCTGCGGTGACACCCCGCTCCTGCGCGGCTCCACGCTCTCCGAGCTGGTCGCGGCCCACGACAAGGAGGGCAACGCCGTCACGGTGCTGTCCGCCCGCGTCCCCGACCCCCACGGCTACGGACGCATCGTCCGGGACGAGGGCGGCGACTTCACGGGGATCGTCGAGCACGCCGACGCCACGCCCGGGCAGCACGCGATCGACGAGATCAACTCGGGCATGTACGCGTTCGACGGCGCGCTCCTGACCGAGATCGTCCAGCGCCTGTCCACGGACAACGCCAAGGGCGAGGAGTACATCACCGACGCGGTCGCGCTGCTGCGCGGCGACGGCCATCTGGTCGGTGCCTGGATCGCCGAGGACTGGCACGAGGTCCAGGGCGTCAACAACCGCGTCCAGCTCTCCGAGGCCCGCCGCGTCCTCAACGACCGCCTCCTCGCCGGGCACATGCTCGCGGGGGTCACCGTCGTGGACCCCGCGTCCACGTGGGTGGACGCGCAGGTCCGGATCGGACGCGACGCCGTGATCGAGCCCGGCACCCGCCTGCTCGGCGCCACCGTCATCGGTGAGGACGCCGTCGTCGGCCCCCGCGCGGACCTGCGGGACACGGTCGTCGGAGAGGGTGCCGAGGTACGCGAGACCACCGCGGACAGGGCCGAGGTCGGACCGGGGGCCACCGTGGGCCCCTACACCTTCCTCCGGCCGGGCACCCGCCTGGCCGGGCGGGCCAAGGCCGGTGCCTTCGTCGAGATCAAGAACTCGAACATCGGCGCCGGATCCAAGATCCCGCACCTGACCTACGTCGGGGACGCGGACATCGGCGTGGGCAGCAACATCGGCTGCTCCTCGGTGTTCGTCAACTACGACGGGGTCGACAAGCACCGGAGCGTCATCGGCGACCACGTGCGGCTCGGCAGCGACAACACCTTCGTCGCGCCCGTGCACGTGGGAGACGGCGCCTACTCCGGCGCGGGGACCGTGATCAGGGACGACGTTCCGCCCGGCGCGCTGGCGATCTCCGAGGGGCACCGCCAGCGCAACGTCGAGGGCTGGACCCGGCGCAAGCGCCCGGGGACACCCTCCGCCGAGGCGGCGGACAAGGCCGATCGGCACAGAGCCGACGACAAGCAGTGACTGTGGGGGAGAAACACGTGACCGGCATGAAGGCCACCGGCCAGAAGAACCTGATGCTGTTCTCGGGGCGTACGCACCCGGAGCTGGCCGAGGAGGTAGCCAAGGAGCTGGGGATCGAGGTGGTCCCCACCCGGTTCGACACCTTCGCCAACGGTGAGATCTTCATGCGGTACCTGGAGTCGGTCCGCGGCTGCGACGCGTTCGTCATCCAGAGCCACGCCGACCCGGTCAACGAGTCGATCATGGAGCAGCTGATCATGGTGGACGCGCTCAAGCGCGCGTCCGCCAAGCGGATCACCGTGGTCACGCCGATCCTGGGCTACGCACGCCAGGACAAGAAGCACCGCGGACGCGAGCCCATCTCCGCGCGTCTGGTCACCGACCTGTTCCGGACCGCGGGAGCGGACCGGATGATGGCCGTCGACCTGCACACGGACCAGATCCAGGGCTTCTTCGACGGCCCGGTCGACCACCTCTTCGCGCTTCCGATCCTGGCCGACCACGTGGCCAGCCAGGTCGAGCGCTCCGAGATCACCGTGGTCTCCCCGGACGCGGGCCGCGTGCGGACCGCCGACCGCTGGGCGGACCGGCTGGGCGCCCCGCTGGCGATCATCCACAAGCGGCGCGACCCGGACGTCGCCAACCAGGTCAAGGTCCACGAGGTCGTCGGCACGGTCAAGGACCGCGTCTGCGTCCTGGTGGACGACATGATCGACACCGGCGGCACCATCGTGAAGGCCTCCGAGGCGCTGTTCGAGCAGGGCGCCAAGGCGGTCATCGTGGCCGCCACGCACGGCGTGCTGTCCGGCCCCGCGGCCGAGCGCCTCCAGAGCTCGCGGATCTCCGAGGTGATCATCACCAACACGCTCCCCGTGCCCGAGGAGCGCGCCTTCGAGAAGCTGACCCAGCTCTCGATCGCCCCGCTGGTGGCCCGCGCCATCAGCGAGGTCTTCACGGACGGCTCGGTCACGAGCCTGTTCGAGTAGGCCGGTACCAAGTTCTCACCATGTTCCGCGCGCCCCGTTGACGGCCTCCCGGTTCGGGGGGCGGCAGCCGACGGGGCGTGTTCTGAGTCGTCAGCGAAGCCAGTAGACTTGACCGAGTGTCCCCGTGCCCAGGTGGAGTCGTGTTCGGCTTCGCATGGAAGCGCGGGCAGGGGTGCGCGACGAGCGTTCCCGGGCCGGACGGGTCCGGTGACGGCTCGCCGGGCACGCCTGGAACCAGGGCGGTCGCGTCCCCTGCCTGAGGGGAGACCCCGCCGCATTCTCCGCCGAGGGCGAGAATCGTTCGTACTACTGGAGTCGTGTTCCCCGTGCTGCGGGGTTGAACCCGAGGAGTTTTGTCGTGTCCGAGGTACGTATCGCTGCCGAGCCCCGCACGGAATTCGGCAAGGGCGCCTCCCGTCGCGCCCGCCGCGCGGGTAAGGTGCCGGCCGTCCTCTACGGCCACGGCACCGAGCCCCGCCACCTGAACCTGCCGGGCCACGAGCTCATGCTCGCCCTGAAGACCCCGAACGTCCTGATCCGCCTCGAAGGCCTGGACAAGGACAACCTCGCCCTGCCCAAGAGTGTGCAGCGCGACGCCATCAAGGGCTTCCTTGAGCACATCGACCTCCTGGTCGTGTCCAAGGGCGAGAAGGTCGAGGTTGAGATCTCGGTGAACCTGACCGGTGAGGTCAAGGCCCCGGGTGTGCTCAACCAGGAGCTCGTCACCGTGACCGTCGAGGCTGAGGCCACCAACATCCCCACCGGTGTCGAGTTCGACATCGAAGGCCTGGAGGTCGGCGCCAACCCGACCGCCGGCGACCTGAAGCTGCCCGCGGGCGCCACGCTGGTCACCGACCCCGAGTACCTCCTGCTGACCGTCTCCGCGCCCCGCGTGGAGGAGGAGCCGGAGACCAGCACCGAGGCCGCCGTGTCCGCAGAGGACACCACCGCCGAGTAGGGCGGTGTGCGATCCACGGATCTCGACGAACGCGCGGTTCCCACCGGGGGCCGCGCGTTCGCCGTATCGGTAGGGTCGTGCTCCATGTGGACCTGGTTGAGGGCGTTGTCGGGCAGGAAGCAAGCCGAGGGTGGCGACGGGGGGAGCGAGGACATGGGCGAGGCCGAGCGCTGGCTCGTCGTGGGGTTGGGCAACCCCGGCCCCAAGTACGCGGGCAACCGGCACAACGCCGGTTTCCTGGTGGTGGAGGCGCTCGCCGGGGGCGAGCGCTGGAAGGCGCACAAGGCGCACGCCGAGGTGGTGGAGACGCGCCTGGAGGGTGTGCCCGTGGTGCTGGCCAAGCCCCGGACCTTCATGAACCTGTCGGGCGGCCCGGTGGCCGGACTGGCGAGGTTCTACAAGGTGCCGGTCGAACGGATCGTCGTGGTGCACGACGAGATGGACGTCGACTTCGGCGCGCTCAAGCTCAAGAAGGGCGGCGGGCCCGGCGGGCACAACGGTCTCAAGTCGATGACGGCGTCCCTGTCCAGCCCGGAGTACGTCCGGGTGCGGTTCGGAGTGGGCCGGCCGCCGGGCCGCATGGACCCGGCCGCGTACGTGCTCAAGGACTTCTCCTCGACCGAGCGCGCCGAACTGGACCTGAACGTCGACCGGGCCGCCGACGCGGTGCGCACCGTGCTCCGGGACGGCCTGGGCCGGGCGCAGAACATCTACCACACCGCTGCCTGAGGGGCGGCGGGGCCGGGCGGGCACGGGCGCGGCCCAGGAGGGGCTGTTTCCGGGCCTCAGCCGCGCAGCAGCCGCCAGGTGGCCAGCGCCAGGGAGTCCGCCCCGTCGGCCGCGCCCGGCCCGTGCGCGAGGCCGGCGGGTTTCTCCTTGGTGGGCACGTCCTCCGGCCCCGCTCCTGTGTTCCCGGCCCCGGGGCGGACCCCGTCGGCGATCACGCCGACCAGTGCTCCGGCCAGGTACGCGGCGTGCGTGCGAACCGGGACGCCGTCGAACCCGGCGGGTCTGGCCCCCGTCGCGAAGCGCGCGGCCAGCGCCTCGGCGAGGCGTTCCCGCAACCGGTTCGCGAACCGGGGGCTCCCCTGGTCGGACAGCATCCGCCGGTACAGGACGGCGTTCTCGGACACGTGCGTGAACAGGTCCACCAGGGGTTCCGGAGCCAAGCCGCGCGGGGCGTCGAGCGGGCACAGCGCCGCGCACCGCGCCACGTGCGCGACGGCGTCGTCCATGGCGTCGGCGATCAGGGCGTCCAGGTCGGCGTAGTGCTGGTACGCGGTCGCCCGGTTCACCTCGGCGTGCCGCGCCACGGCGGACATCGTCACGTCGTTGAGCTCCCGTTCGGTGGCCAGGGAGAGGAGGGCGGCACGGAGCCGGTCACGGGTGCGGCGGGCGCGCGGGTCGTCGAGGTTCACCGGACCAGGCTAGGACATGCGACGCTTGATAGACACCTGTTGCTTAAACAACAACTGTCGATTAGTGTGCCCGCATGAGGATCGAGATCTGGGCAGACGTGGTCTGCCCGTGGATGTACATCGGCAAGCGACGCCTGGAGCAGGCCCTCGAAGGCATGCCCGGGACGGAGGCCCCGGAGGTCGTGTGGCGTCCGTACCGGATCGATCCCTCGGCCCCCGCCGTCGCCGAGCCCCTGGACGCGCTTCTGCGCGACCCCTTCGTGGACACCGCTCTCCGGGCCTGCGCCCCAGGGCTCACCCCGGCGGAGAACCGGGTCCGGGTCGCCGAGGTGGCGGCGGCCGAGGGGCTCGGACCCCGCTGGGGCGCCACCTGGCGAGTCAGCAGCCACGACGCCCACAGGCTCGTCATGCTCGCCGGTGAGGCAGGGGGTGCCGCGCTCCAGGACGCCGTGGTGGAGGGGGTGCTCCACGCCCACTTCGTGGCGGGCGACGACATCGGGTCCGCCCCGGTCCTCGACCGGATCGCCCTTGCGGCGGGATTCCGGGAAGGCGGACGCCTCCTCCTCGCGGGGGAGGGGGAGGAGGGGGTGAGGGACCTCGTCCTGCGCGGCAGGGCGCTCGGCGTGCGCACCTCCCCGACGTTCGTGGCCAACGGTCGCGCGCTGGAGGGCGCCCGGCATCCCGAGGAGATCCGGGAGTTCCTGGCCGCCGCCGCGGAGTACGCCCCCCGGGCCCTGCCCGAGGAGGTCGAGCGCTTCCGCCAGGCAGAGTCCCTGCTGGGCGCGGGAGACCCCCTCGGTGCGCTCGCGCTTTTGCGGCCGATGCTCGACGAGCATGCCGCGGACCGCAACGTGCGGTTGCTCGCGGCCCGCGCCCACTACCGGTCCGCACAGCTCAACCGGGCCCGACGGGGGTTGGAGGCGCTGGTGGAGGAGACCCCGGACGACGCCTACGCCCGCCTGCTGCTGGGTCGGACACTCCAGCGCCAGGGTGAGCGGGAGCTGGC
This sequence comes from Nocardiopsis sp. NPDC058631, assembly GCF_042716955.1. Taxonomy (NCBI): domain Bacteria; kingdom Bacillati; phylum Actinomycetota; class Actinomycetes; order Streptosporangiales; family Nocardiopsidaceae; genus Nocardiopsis; species Nocardiopsis sp. NPDC058631. Next base: position 18,768 of record NZ_JBHXQY010000119.1, read on the forward strand.
CGGTCCGCACCTGCGCCTCGCCGGGGTGATGGTCCCCGGCTACGCCTGACC
>NZ_JBHXQY010000120.1:0-18429 GCF_042716955.1 Nocardiopsis sp. NPDC058631
GCCCCGGGGTCCTTGCGCGCCACACCCGCCGGGTCAGGCCCAGAACTGGAGGAGGAGCTCGCCGTAGAAGGCGATCCCGGGGAACACCGGATTGGGCAGGACCAGGTCGAACAGGCCGTACACCAGGTTCACCACGACCTCCTTGACCCCGGGGAACCAGAGGACGGCGAACACGGCCACGGAGCCGAACAGGGCGTTGCGGCGGGCGGCGGGGACCCAGCGGGCGCGACCGGCCACGGCCGCCAGCACCTCGAAGCCGTCCAGGCCCGGCACGGGCAGCAGGTTGACGAGCGCGGAGGTCAGGTTCGCGAAGGACAGGAACGCCATCGCGGCGATCGCCCAGTTGGTGGTGTCGTTGCCGGGGGGGACCAGGACGGTCACGACGACGGCGAGCACGGCGGACAGCAGGAGGCTGGTCAGCGGCCCGGCGAGGGCGACCACGATGCGGCGGCCCCGGGTCGGGATCCGCTCCCAGTCGACCTGGGCGGGGGGGCCGTTCATGCCGAGGGCGCCGAGGCCCAGGTAGAGCGAGGGCAGCACGAGACCGGCGAAGGCGTGCTGGTAGGCGAACGGGTTGAGCCGCAGGTACGCGCTGCCGCGCAGGGAGCGGTCACCGGCCAGGTAGGCGGCGAGCGCGTGCGCGAACTCGTGGACGGTCGCGGAGACGATCCACCCGAGCAGGATGAGCAGCGGCGGGACCAGCGGCGTGACACTGGTGCCCTCGGCGGCCCAGTCGAGTTCGGCGGCGCCCCAGGAGAGCCAGCCGGCGAACCCGGTGAGGCCCAGCAGCAGGACGAACACCGGGCTGGGCAGGAAGTCGATCCAGCTCGGGGCCGGAGCACCCCCACCGGGCGCCACGTCGTCCCCGGGCGCGGCTGCCGAGATCCCCGCGTCCTCGCCGGCGCCGGGCCCCCCGTCGGACCGAGCCCCCGACCCGGTGGGTTCGTCCTCGGAATCACCCAGGCCGGGGCGGTTGAGGGCGCCCTCGGGCATCCTCTCCCACGGGTCGACGCCGGGTGCCTCGTCCGCGCCCCGCTCGGGTTCGGGCACGTCGGTCGTCTCCGCCTTCTGGGGCGGTTCGGGCGTGGGCATGGTGCTCCTGCTGGTCGCGGGTGGTTCGCGCTCCAGGTTAGGCCCTGGGCGGTACCCGTTCGCAGCGGGTGCCGTCCAGGGGCGGGCGCCCGGGCCCTTCCGGGAGGGGCCTGAGGCCGTGGTCTACACGACGGTCCGGGGAGCGACCGCCGACTGGTGCAGGCAGGCGACCGCGAAGGCCCGGCCGGGCGCGGTCAGCTCCCGGTGCCCGGCACCGTCGTCCTCGCCGAGCAGCCCCAGGGTCTCCAGCAGCCAGCTCACCGACATCACCAGCGCCCGCATCTGGTCTGACGCCGTCTCGGCGGCCCGCCGGTGCGACGCGGCGTGCCGACCGGCCGCCACCGGCGGCTCCAGCGGCACCCAGCCCGACTCCGTCAGCGTCCGTTCGGCGGCCTCCACGTCCGACTCGCACCGACGCGCGTGCGACCCGCTGCCCTGCGGGGAACGGGCCAGCAGCATGCCCAGCAGCGTCTCCGCCGCCGCCTGCTCCAGGCCCCCGGTCCGGCACAGGGTCTCGGTGGCCGCCTGCCACAGCGCCTCGGAGTCCGCGCGCAGCTGCCGCCCGCGCCGGGTCAGGACGAGCCGGCGCCCCGACCTGCGCAGCGCGCGCATGCCCCGCAGCGCCTGGTGCAGGGCGATCATCTGTGTCGCGTCGGTCTCGCTGCGCGGAGGCTCGGGCGTGGTGTGCCACCCGAAGTCCGCGCACATCTGGCGGACCACGCCCGGCGAGATGTAGCCGATCTGGGTGAGGGCGATGCCGTCGGCGGCCAGGTCCAGCAGCCGCTGCAACGGGGCCATGGCCCGGTCGGCGGCACGCGGCGCGTCCGCGCCGGCGATGATCTGCCCGACGAGCGGCCACAGCCGCTGCCGGTGCGGGTGCGCCGACGAGCTGAGCCACGCGCGGACGCGCTCCTCCCGCACCAGGTCCAGGTGGCTCAGACCCCGCTGGTCCGGCCGGGTGAGGAAGGAACGGGTGAACTGCTCCTGGGCGGGACGCCACCCCCGCTTGCCCGGACGGACGTCGCCGAGCGAGATGGCGAGCTCCAGGGCGGCCGAGGTCTCGTCGCGGGCGCGGATCTCGGCGTCGCCGACGGCGGTGCCCCACGTGAGCTCGGGAAGGTCGGGCGGTTCGACCCCGGACTCCCACATGAGCCGCTCGTACATGGCCAGCCCGGCCGCGTGGTCGTCGGTGTAGGCGGTGAGCAGTGCGGCGGTCTCCGGCGCGGAGCAGATCTGCGCGTAGCGGTACAGCTGGAGGAGGGAGAAGAGGTTTCCGAGGGAGCGGACGGCGAACAGCTGCTCACCGGTGGAGTTCTGGAAGCGGGCCGGGAGCTCGAACCAGCAGAAACGCTGGACGGCGTGCTGGTTGATCCTTTCGAGCTCCTGCTCCGGAGCCAGCGTGTCCAACGCGGACCGGGCCATGTCGGCGGCCCGCTCGTCCCGTCGGGCCAGCTCGGCGAGGGCGGACGCAACTGCTTCGCGCATGACGGGCGCTCACCACCTCCCCGCGTACCCGCACCCGGGCCGCGTGGTGTGCCGCCAGGGGGCGTGATGCTTCGTTCGTCGGTCCCCGGGCGGACCGGGCTGCGGGAGCCGCTCCGGGACTGTGCGTCTCCTACCCCGCGCGGGGCGAAGAATTCCTCTGTCCAGGCGCGGTGTGGGCGCCCGGCCCCGTCCGAGGGACGGACGGGGGAAATCGTCGGGGAGACCGGGGCGCGGAGCTCACGGCATCCGAGGGGGACGCCCGTCGCGGCGGCGCGGGGGCACCGGGGGGACGACGCGGCTGGCGGCGACCGACGACTCCTCGACCTCCACCGCGGAACCGTCGCGTCGGCGGACGGTGATGACGCCGCCGGCCCAGGACTCCACGACACCGACGATATCGGTGAACCCGCCGCCGGGGAGGCTTATACGAACAGAGACCCTGCGGCCGACGTCCTCCGGGGTGATCCGGTGGACGAGGCGTCCTCCCATGTGCATGGAACGTGCCCCCGATTGTGCGCTGGTTGTTCTTCGCCGCCATACTAGGAGGACGACATCTGTGCCAATTGCTTGCAGAGCCCGGGAGCAGGGCATAGGCGCCCGCACGCCGAACCCGGTCCGGGGTTCTGAAGGTCCCCGCCTCCCCCGTGGAAAGCGGGGGTGAGACAAGGAGTACGACGTGACCTACGTCATCGCGCAGCCCTGTGTTGATGTGCTGGACAAGGCGTGCATTGACGAGTGCCCCGTGGACTGCATCTACGAGGGCGACCGCATGCTCTACATCCACCCGGACGAATGCGTCGACTGCGGTGCGTGTGAGCCGGTCTGCCCGGTCGAGGCCATCTACTACGAGGACGACCTGCCCGAGCAGTGGTCCGACTTCTACAAGGCCAACGTCGACTTCTTCGACGACCTGGGCTCCCCGGGCGGTGCCTCCAAGGTCGGCAAGATCGACCGCGACCACCCGCTCGTCGCGAAGCTGCCGCCGCAGGCCGAGTAGCCGCGCAGCCCGCCTTCCGGTCCGTCCGAGGCCGTGGCGCCACCGCACCCCCCATGGCGCAGAGGGTGCGCGGGCGTGTGTCACCCGTGGGGTGACGTGTCGCGCCGACCCCCGCAGCGGGTCGGCGCGATTCTTGTGTGAACCGAACCCCGATGGATGGAGTGTGTACCGATGGCCGAGCGGCGATCAGTGAGGGACCGGCTCCCGACCTTCCCGTGGGACCGGCTGGCGCCCTACAAGCGCACCGCGTCGGCGCACCCCGACGGCATCGTCGACCTTTCCGTCGGTACGCCCGTCGACCCGGTTCCGGCGTCCCTGCGCAAGGCCCTGGCCGACGCAGCCGACTCGCCCGGCTACCCGCTCACCTGGGGGACGCCCGAGCTGCGCGCGTCCATCCGCGGCTGGCTGTCCCGCCGCCACGGCGTGGACGTCGCCGAGGGCGCGGTGCTGCCCACCGTCGGCTCGAAGGAACTCGTCGCGTGGCTGCCGACCCTCCTCGGACTCGGTGCGGGCGACACGGTCGTCCACCCCGAACTGGCCTACCCGACCTACGACGTCGGCGCGCGGATCGCCGGCGCGACCCCGGTCGCCTCCGACGGCCTGACGACCCTGGGCCCGGCTTCGGCGGGGCTGGTGTGGGTGAACTCGCCGAGCAACCCGACGGGGCGCGTCCTGGGCGTGCCGCACCTGCGCAAGGTCGTGGAGTGGGCCCGTGAGCGCGGTGCGGTGGTGGCCTCCGACGAGTGCTACCTGGACCTCGGCTGGGACGGCGCCGAACCGGTGTCGATCCTGCACCCCGACGTGTCGGGCGGCTCCCACGAGAACCTGCTCGCCGTGCACTCGCTCTCCAAGCGCTCCAACCTGGCCGGGTACCGCGCGGCCTTCGTCGCAGGGGACCCCGCCCTGGTCGGTGAGCTGCTGGCGGTGCGCAAGCACGCCGGGATGATCGTCCCGGCGCCCGTCCAGGCCGCGATGGGAGCGGCCCTGGACGACGACGCGCACGCGGCCGAGCAGAAGGAGCGGTACCGGGCCCGCCGGTCCCGGCTCCGCGCGGCCCTGGAGGGGGCGGGCTGGCGGATCGAGCACTCGGACGCCGGACTGTACCTGTGGGCGAGCCACCCCGGCCACGACGCCTGGGGCGCGGTCGCGCACCTGGCGGAGCGCGGCGTCCTGGTCGCCCCCGGAGACTTCTACGGCACCGCGGGGGCGGGGCACGTGCGGGTGGCGTTCACCGCCACCGACGAGCGCGTGGAGGCCGCCGTCAAGCGCCTGGCGTGACGGGGGCCCACTCCACCGCGTGCGGGCTGTCGGTCGGCTTCTCCAGCATGACTGACGTTCCCCGGTGCGAGGTGGAACCGCTTCCCCACCTCGACGGTGCGCCTGCCGAAGTGTTCGGGAGTGCCGACACACTGCGCCCGGGGGCGCTGAACGGGCCCTGGAAACCGCCGACTCGCTCCGGCCCCCGCGCGTGGCCCCCGGACGGCCGCCGTCAGCGCAAAACCACGCGGCCCCCGGTGTCCTCCTCCACCGCGGTCCATGCCTCGGCGCCGTCCAGGCCGTCCGACGCGCGCCACCGCTGGTCCCCGTAGGAGACCGAGGTCAGCCCGTACTCCTCGGCGTGCGCAACCGCCCACAGGGCCATCGCCCAGCCGAGGTCACCGGTACGCGACTCCTGGTCCCCACCCACCGGAAGGGTCGCCGGGTCGACTCCGAAGACCCGCGCCATCTCCTCCTGGGCGCCCGCCGTGTCCGCGTCGCCGGCCCGCAGAGCATCCAGGGTCTCTGCGTCGTACCAGCAGGTCAGGCTCGGTCCGAGATCGCCGGTGGTCACCTCGGCCATCCGCTCCGACAGGCCCTCGTGCTGGTCGTAGGCGTAGCCGTCCGCGCTGCGCTGCACCGCCTGGGCGGCCTCGAACACCGGGATCCCCGACCAGTCGTCCACCTCCACCAGCTCGTCGTAGAACGAGCGGGTGGAGTACACCGGGTCGAGGATCTGCTCCGGCTCGCCCCACTCCTGGGACGGCCGCTGCTGGAACAGGCCGAGGGAGTCGCGGTCGCCGTACTCAAGGTTGTGGAACGCGGACTCCTGCCACACCGTCGCGTACGCGACCGTCACCGCCTCCGGCGGCAGGTCGCGGCTGAACGCGACACCGCTCACCGTGGTCGCGCTCACCACTTGGGGTGCCTCCATCTCGTACTCGCCGTCGGACAGGTCCAGACGGCACCCCGGCTCGGGGGCCTCCACGGTGTCGAACGGCTCGAACGTGGTCAGCACGTAGTACGCGCCCGCGACGAGGAGGCCGCACACGAGGAAGAGGGACAACAGGATCTTGACGAAGGCGGAGAGCCTCCGGCGCTTACTGGGCACAGGCGAACCAAGGGTAGGGAGCAGGTGGGGCGCACCGCACGGAGAGGAAGGTCACCCGTGCCGCGCGAGGGACCCGCAGCGAGCCCCGGCCGCATTGTAGTCCTCGCCGGGCCGCCGGGCGGGGCGGGTGGGCGGAGGCGGTCGGCACACACGGGCGGGGGTACCCCCGCACCTTCCGCGAGCCACTAACGTGTGTGCACATGACCAGCTCGTACTCCAGTCCGCTGCCCGACCAGATCGACGAACTCTGGGAGAAGCGCTCCGAACTCACGCCCTCCCACGCCGAGGCCCGTGAGACCATCACCGGCGCCATCGACCTGATCGACCAGGGCAAGGCCCGCGTGGCCTTCGTCGACCCCGCCACCGACGAGGTCGTGGTCGACCAGCGCGCCAAGCGTTCCATCCTCCTCGGCTTCAAGGTCCTGGACATGAAGGAGTCGCAGGTCGGCGACTTCCACCACCACGACCGCATGCCCCTGAAGACCCGCTTCGACGGCGTCCGCGTCGTCGCGGGGGCGATCGCCCGGTGGGGCTCCTTCCTCGCCCCCGGTGTCGTCCTCATGCCGTCCTTCACCAACATCGGCGCCTACGTCGGTTCCGGGACGATGGTCGACACCTGGGCCACGGTCGGCTCCTGCGCACAGGTCGGCCAGAACGTCCACCTGTCCGGCGGCGTCGGCGTGGGCGGCGTCCTCGAACCGCCGCAGGCGTCCCCGGTCGTCATCGAGGACGACGCCTTCCTCGGCTCCCGCAGCATGGTCGTCGAGGGCGCCCGGGTGCGCACCGGCGCCAAGCTCGGCGCGGGCACCATCCTGACCTCCTCCACGCGCGTGTTCGACGCCGAGACGGGCGAGGAGCTCAAGCGCGGCGAGGCCCCGGCCTGGTCGGTGTGCGTGACCGCGAACCGGACCAAGAGCTTCCCGGGCGGCGACTTCGGCATGCCGGTCCTGTTGGTGCTCAGGCGCCTCCAGGAGGGCGAGGAGCACGACAAGCTCGCCCTGAACGACCTCCTGCGGGAGCACGGCGTCAACGCCTGACGCACGCCCGTTCGCCCGGTCCTGGCAGGGGCGCCCTCCGAAGGCGGAGGGCGCCCCCCCGCGTTGATCGGCGCAAGCGCCGAGCCAACCGAAAGCGTCCGCGGAAAACGCCCTAGGGTGGCCGTGCGGGCCCCGTCCGTGCACCCGCCGGGCGCGCGCGGGACCATGGCCGGGTGCCTGCGGCACGACGGCCGAACACAGCTCAGAAACGGGGCGACACCATGCTGGACCTGACCTCGGACGTGGCGGAACTGACCGCCGCACTCGTGGACATCCGTTCCGAGAGCGGTGACGAGGGGATCCTCGCCGACGCGGTCGAGGGCGCGCTGAAGGCACTCCCGCACCTCACCGTCGGCCGTGACGGTGACGCCGTGGTCGCCCGGACCGAACTGGGCCGCCCGCGCCGCGTCGTCGTCGCCGGGCACATCGACACCGTCCCGATCGTGGACAACGTCCCCTCGCGCGTCGAAGGCGGGCGCCTCTACGGATGCGGCACCACCGACATGAAGGCCGGGGTCGCGGTCCAGCTCAAGCTGGCCGCGCTGGTGGCCGAGCCCGTGCACGACGTCACCTACGTCTTCTACGACAACGAGGAGGTCGACGCGTCCCGCAACGGCCTCCTCCGCCTCACCCGGAACCACCCGGAGTGGCTGGCCGGGGACTTCGCGATTCTGATGGAGCCCACGGGCGGCGTGATCGAGGGCGGCTGCCAGGGGACCATGCGGGTGGAGGTCGTGACCAGGGGCAGGCGCGCGCACAGCGCCCGGTCGTGGATGGGGGAGAACGCCATCCACGGCGCCGGGGCCGTCCTGGACGTGCTGCGCGCCTACACCCCCCGCGAGCCGGAGGTGGAGGGGCTGCGCTTCCACGAGGGACTCAACGCCGTGTTCATCGAGGGCGGGGTCGCGGGCAACGTCATCCCGGACGAGTGCGTGGTGAAGGTCAACTACCGGTTCGCCCCGGACCTGTCCGTCGCGGACGCGGAGGCACACCTGCGCGAGGTCTTCGACGGGTTCGAGGTGCGCGTGGTGGACGCGGCGGCGCCCGCGCGTCCGGGGCTGGACGACCCCTCGGCGGCGGCGTTCGTCACCGCGGTGGGGGAGGGCCGGGCCCGGGCCAAGCTCGGGTGGACCGACGTGTCCCGCTTCTCCGAACTGGGTGTGCCGGCCGTCAACTACGGCCCCGGCGACCCCGTGCTGGCGCACACGAAGGACGAGTACGCGGAGATCGCGCTGATCCGCGAGGCCGAGGAGCGCATGGTGGCCTGGCTGAACGGGGACCGGTGACCTCCGCCCGCTGCCGGGGGCCGGTCACCGGGCCCGCCGCGGAGTGCCCCGCCGGAGCTCCGGCGGGCACGGGCGGGGCACGGGCGGGGCGTCACCGCACGGCCGTGACCGGCCACGGAGGGCGGCCCGTGCGGCAAACCTGCCGCTTGTGGCCACCGCAGTGCCACGTGTGGTTCAGGTGTGAGCCCGACGTACGCGGATAGCTTTACGGCATGACGGAAGACGAGAAGGTACGACGGGCCGGCCCCCTCACCTACAGGGGCAGCTCCATCCCCAGCACCACCACCGACCAGCGACTCCTCGACCGGCGGGGCCCCTCCGACTGGGTGCACACCGACCCGTGGCGGGTCCTGCGCATCCAGTCGGAGTTCGTGGAGGGGTTCGGGCTGCTGTCCGAACTGCCCTCGGCGGTGAGCGTGTTCGGATCGGCCAGGATCAAGCCCGGAACCCGCTACTACGACCTGGGCGTCGATGTCGGCGCCAGGCTGGCGGAGGCGGGCTACGCCACGATCACCGGCGGCGGCCCCGGCATGATGGAGGCGGTGAACAAGGGCGCCCAGGGCGCGGGCGGGCTCTCCGTGGGGCTCGGCATCGAGCTGCCCTTCGAGCAGTCCCTCAACCCCTACATCGACATGGGGATGACCTTCCGGTACTTCTTCGTCCGCAAGACCATGTTCGTGAAGTACTCGCAGGCCTTCGTGGTGCTGCCCGGCGGCTTCGGCACCCTCGACGAGCTGTTCGAGGCTGCCACCCTCGTGCAGACCAACAAGGTCACCCGGTTCCCGGTGATCCTGGTCGGCCGCGACTTCTGGGGCGGGCTGGAGGAGTGGGTCCGCACCAGCCTCCTGGAGAACGAGCTGATCAAGCCGCACGACATGGAGCTGGTCCAGATCGTCGACGATCCCCAGGAGGTCGTCGACATCATCCGCAAGTCCCATCTGCACATCGCGCGGGAGCAGGAGGAGCTGGAACGGGGCGAGGCCGGGCCCGAGCAGTAGGAGGGGCGCGCACACGCCCCTGGAGGCCCCTCCCCGCGGCTCCGGGGCGCCGGGGAGGGAAGACGGGTGACGCGGCCCCGGAGCGGGCCCCTGCGCGCGCCGGGGCGTCGCGGATCCGGTGCCCTGCCGCGGGCCCGTGGCCCTCCCTCCGGCGCCCGGGGTGTGGCACGATCGGGTCCGTGCCTGTTTTCATCATGATCCTGGTTGCCGCCGCCGCACTGGCCGTGCTCGTCGGCGTGGTCTACGTGGTGCTCGGCAAGGGCGGCCAGCTGGCCCGGTTCGAGGCCGACTACCCCCCGCTCCCTCTGCCGCACGACCGTCCCGTCGGGGCGCACGACCTCGGCCGTGTGATGCTGCCCCTCGCCCTGTGGGGCTACCACGTGCGCGCCGTGGACGAGCTGTTGCTGCGCCTCACCGTCACCCTGCGCGAACGGGACGAGCGGATCGAGGACCTGGAGTGGCGCCTGTCCCGTCTCGACCCCTCCTACGTGCCGGAGGGGACCGGCCCGCACCCCGGTACCCGTCTGCCCGGTGACGCCTACGCTCCCGGGGGCTCGTACACCCCCGGTGGCGAGTACGGGGCCGGTGGCGAGCACGGGTCCTGGACACACGCCGGGGCCGACGCGGACGACGACCCGGACCGTGCCCCCCGGGCCGGGGGCGAGGCGGAGCACGACGCCGGTACGGACGACGCCGGTACGGACGACGCCGGTACGGACGACGCCGACACGGATGACGCCGGCACGCACGACGCCGACACGGACGACGCCGCGGTCGGCGGCAACCAGCGCTGACCGGGGAGGGCCACCCGGGTGCCCGCACCACCCGGTCCGGTGCCCGGATCGCTCGCGCGACCGGCGGCCTCCCGTCCACCGGGTCCGACCTGCCGGTCCGCGTGTCGCTATGCCGTGCATCACAGTCAAGGCGGCGTTCTCAGGCAAATCTGGTGTGTTGGCGTGCTCTATCCTCGGTCGCTGTACCCGGTACCCCCGTTCCGCCGGAGCGGGTGCAGCGTTGTTGAGGATGGCGAGGATGGACACAGCAGCCGAACTGGAGTCGGGAGCTGGGGACAGGCGTGACGCGCCCGCCTCCGCGGTGACCCCGGCCCACCCTGTGCAACAGCTGTCCCTGTGGCCGCCGCCCAGGTCGACCCGGCACAGCGGGAAGCGCCGCCGCCAGGTCGCCGTTCTGGCCGCGGCCGCGGCGGCCGTCCTGCTCGTCGGGGGCGGCGCCGCCGCGTGGGCCGTGCTCGCAGGGCCGGGTGAGGACGAGGTCGGTCCGACCGTCCCCGCCGAGGCCTTCGTCGGAGCGTGGTCCGGTGAGATGAGCCAGGTGGACACCGAGGGCGAGCACGTCGCCGACTGGCACGCGGAGGTCCGGATCGAGGAGGGCGCCGAGCGGGGCAGTACCGCCTGGACGACCTTCGCCTGTTCGGGGACCCTGGCCCTGTCGGCGGGCGACAACGACCGCCGCGTCTACGCCTACACCGAGACCGCCGATCCCGAGGACAGGTGCGTCGACGAGTCCGAGCTGACCGTGTGGGCGGCCGTCGACGGCGGCGGGCTGAGGGCGGAGTGGTCCTCCATCACCCGGGAGGGAACCCGGATGATCTCGACGGGCGACCTCGGCTGACCCCGCGCGGAACGAACCCCCAGGTGGGGCCCGTCGTGCGAGTGCTCGCCGCGTGCTGAGCCGGTACCGCCGTCCCCGAGCGGCGGGCCGCTCCGGCTCCGTGCTCTCCCCAGGTTTCGGTCAGTACCGATATAACCTTACTGACCGAAGATTCCTCGTGGGCGGGTGCTCGTGGCGGCGGCCCGGCCGCCGCCCGGCGCACACGGAGGGGTGAACCTCCGAGATAATGGTCGAAGAGTGATTCACGCCCCTTAAGGCACACGGGCATGAGTCACCCGCGAGGAAGCACGAGAAAGGGGAATGGCATGGCGGCGATGAAGCCGAGGACCAGTGACGGGCCGATGGAGGTCACCAAGGAGGGTCGCGGCATCATCATGCGGGTCCCGCTGGAGGGTGGCGGACGCCTGGTTGTCGAGCTGACTCCAGACGAGGCCTCCGAGCTCCGGGACGCGCTCAAGGGTGTCGTCGGCTAGGTCGTGTTTTCTGAATCCTTCCGGGCCCGCGTCCACCGGGCTGCCTCCCGCTGCGCCTTGGCGCTCGTGTCAGCACCACCAGGCTGAACATCGCACATCGTCTTGCGGGAGATCGCCTGGACGGCCGCTCGCCGCCCCGAGAGCCTTCTGAAAAACACTCCCTGATCAGGCAGTGAACCGTCCCCCACCCCGGGCCGGAAAGCCCTGACGACCCCCCGAGGTTGTACACCTCCCAAGTGAACGATTGTGAGCGGCCTGTGCCTTTCGCCACGGAGATCCACCCCGTACCGGGGAAGCTCGTCGATTCCACCGCTGACCTGCTGGTCCTCCCCCTGACCTCGGGAGACGGTGGGCCGGCGGCGGTCGGGGGGGTCGCCGAGAGCGGCCTGGCACAGGTCCTGCCGGCGTCGCTCACCGATCTGTTCGCGCACTACTCGCTCACCGGGAAACCCGGGGAGCTGGCCCAGTTCCCGGTGCCCCGGGACAGGGGCCTGGTCCGCGTGGCGCTTCTGGGGGTCGGCTCGGGCTCGCCCGACGACCTCCGGAAGGCCGGCGCGGCCCTGTCCCGGGCCGGCCGGGGGTCCGGGCGCGTGGCCCTCGCCTGGCCCGGCTCCGGCGCGGAGGCCGCCACCGCCTTCGCCGAGGGCGCGCTCCTGGCCTCCTACACCTTCACCCTCAAGTCCTCGGAGGCCCCGGCCGACCGGCGCCCCGCGGCCTCGATCGAGGTCGTCCTCGGCGACGGCACCGACGGTCCCCTGTCCGACGCCCTGGAGCGGGGTACCGTCCTGGCCGCGGCCACCGCCCTGGCCCGCGACCTCATCAACACCCCGTCCCTGTCCAAGGACCCCGAGTGGATGGCCGCGCGCGCCCGTGAGGCCGCGGAGAGCAGCGGCCTCCAGGTGCGGGTGTGGGACGAGGGGGATCTGGAGGACGAGGGCTTCGGCGCGATCCTCGGCGTCGGACAGGGCTCCTCGCGCCCGCCGCGGCTGGTCCAGCTCTCCTACTCGCCCGAGAACCCCACCGGGCACGTCGTCCTGGTGGGCAAGGGCATCACGTTCGACACCGGCGGTCTCTCGCTCAAGCCCAACGACAACATGTCGCTCATGAAGACCGACATGAGCGGCTCGGCGATCGTGCTCGCGGTGCTGTCCGCCCTGGCCGCGGTCGGCGCCACGGTCCGGGTGACGGGCCTGCTGGCCCTGGCCGAGAACGCCTTCTCCGGTGACGCCACCCGCATCGGCGACGTACTCACCACCTACACCGGCACGACCGTCGAGGTGCTCAACTCCGACGCGGAGGGCCGCCTGGTCCTCGCCGACGCCATGGGCTACGCGGTCAGCGAGCTGGCCCCGGACGTCCTGGTGGACGTGGCGACCCTGACCGGCGCGGCCAAGGTGGCACTGGGCACCGGCATGGGCGCGCTGTACAGCAACGACGAGGCGCTCGCCGCCGAACTGGAGGGCGCGGGCCGCGACTCCGGCGAACCGCTGTGGCGCATGCCGCTCACCGAGGACTACGTGCCGACCACGAAGTCGCGGGTGGCGGACCTGGCCAACATCGGCACCCGCGGACGCGACTTCGGTCCGGCGGGGGCCACCGACGCGGCCCTGTTCCTGCGCGAGTTCACCGGTGGCGTCCCGTGGGCGCACCTGGACATCGCCGGGCCCGGGAGGTCCACGAAGGAGAGCGGTCTGCTCAGCAAGGGCGGCACGGCGTTCGCGACCCGCACCCTGCTGCGCTGGCTCGCCGATCGCTGACCTTCCGCCGGGCGGCGGCCGTGCCGTCGCCCGGCGGCTACCGGATGGCGGCCAGCAGCCCCTCGCCCACGGGCATGAGCAGCGGGATGAACGCGTCCTCGTCGCGCATGCGGCTGATCACCCCGCGCACGGCGGTCTCACGCGGGTCCGGCCTGCGCAGCGGTCCGTCGGGCTCGGCGGAACCCACCATGGCGCCGTTGAACACCACCATCCCGCTCGGACGCAGCAGGCGCAGGGCCTCCTCCAGGTACAGGGGGTAGGACTCGGGGTCGGCGTCAACGAAGACCAGGTCGTACCCGCCGTCCGTCAGCCTCGGCAGCACGTCCAGGGCGGCCCCGCGGATCAGCCTCGCCCGGCCGGCGCCGAACCCCGCCCTCGCGAACGCGGCCCGCGCGTAGTCCTGGTACGCGGCATTGGTGTCGACCGTGGTCAGGATGCCGTCAGGCGTCATGCCGCGCAGCAGCCAGATCCCCGAGGACCCGCACCCCGTGCCGATCTCGACCACGGACCGGGCGCTGATGGAGGCGGCCAGGAAGCGCAGCGCTCCGCCGGTGGCGGCGTCCACGGGCGGAGCCGTCGACCGCAGTCCCGCGTCGTACGCGTCGGCCAGGGGCTCGTCCTCCAAGGCCTCCTGCTCGAACCGGGCCTGTTCGGTGCGGACCCAGGTGATCCGGGCCGCTGTCTCCTCCGGACTGGCGATGACGGCCTCCCACTGCCGTGGTCACGAACGTGTCATGGGCCTGACCGGGCGGCCGTCACCCACCGTGGAATGATGGTCGCGACCAGGTCGTGCACCTGGCAGAAGAGTAGCCTGATCCGGGCCCAACTCCGAGCGTGGCGGCGGGAACTTAATCCGCTCCTCCCGGCGTTGAATCGGGATGAACGTACGTTGATCGCCACGAAGCAACTCCCCCCGACCAGCCAGTCGGCGAATCAATGGGATGAAGGGAGCAGCGGTGCCAGAGACCGGCCCTGCCGTGGAATTCGAGGCATGGGAACCCCCGAGCTGGGACGAGGTCGTCCGGACCCATTCGCCGCGCGTCTACCGGCTCGCCTATCGGCTGACCGGCAACAAGCACGACGCCGAGGACCTCACACAGGAGGTCTTCATCAGGGTGTTCCGCTCCTTGGCCAACTACACCCCCGGAACCTTCGAGGGGTGGCTGCACCGCATCACCACCAACCTCTTCCTCGACATGGCCCGCCGTAAGGCCCGGATCCGTTTCGAGGGCCTGGCCGACAACGCGGACGATCGGCTGGAGGGGCGTGAACCCTCACCCGCCCAGCGCTACGACGACCGCCACTTCGACGCCGACATCCAGTCCGCGCTCGACGCGCTGCCCGCCGAGTTCCGGGCCCCCGTCGTCCTGTGCGACATCGAGGGGCTCTCCTACGAGGAGATCGCGGCGACGCTGGACGTCAAGCTCGGCACCGTCCGCAGCCGGATCCACCGTGGCCGGGCCCAGCTGCGGCGGGCCCTGGAACACCGGCGGTCCCTGGCGGCGCAGGAGCGCGGGGCGCGCAGCGGTGCAAACGTGACCAACGGGGAGGCGGAGTGAGCATGGACCACCTCGGGGAGCGCCTCTCCGCGCTCGTCGACGGCGAACTGGGCCCCGTCGAGCACGAGAGCGCCCTCATCCACCTGGCCAAGTGCGAGCCGTGCCGGTTCGAGGCCGACATGACGCGCCGTCTGAAGCGGCGCCTCACCGGTTTGCGCGAGCCCGAGCCCGACCTGGACTTCATGGGGCGCCTCACGAGCCTGTCCCACGACCCGGGGCCGAGTGGCCGGGGCCCCTCCGAGCCGCCCCCCGGAGGCGCGGGCTTCGGAGCCCGCCCGCCCCTGGGATCCTCCCGCCCCCTGGGCGGCTTCCCCGGAGGAGGAGCGCTCACGGCGGAGGCCGCGGTGGCGGCCGCGCGGTCCGGGCCCGTGGTGACGAGGGCGTCGGCCGACACGGCGCCGGAGGGACCGGTCCGTCCGCAGCGACCGGAGCGGCCCGTCCGACGCCGCGGCGGCGACCGCTTCTCACACCTGATCCCCACCTTTCCCGGGGGGCGCTACGCGGTCGCGGGCTTCGCGGTCGCCACGGCACTCCTGGGCACCGCGTTCGTCGCGGGGGGTGACGCCCAGAACACGCCGGTGGTGGAGCCCCGCCTGTCCGACTACGCGGTCGAGCACGCGGTGACCAGCCGTCAGATACCCGTCGTGCAGACCCGGCCGTCGGAGGCCCGTCCCGTGGGGGGCGAGACCCGGTTCGGGTACGGCTCCACCGAAACGACACGGTGAGCGCGGAGGGACACTCCTCCGCCACCTCGGGTCCGGCCACCCTCGTCGTCGTCCTGGCGCTCAGCGTGGCCCTGCTGACCGGAGCCGCGTGCCCGGACGCCGACCAGATCCCCGCGGAGGGGTCCGACGACGGCATGCCCGTGTTGCGCCGTGCCGCCCTGGCGGGCAAGGAGACGGCCTACTCCGCCGTGCGCGAGGTGACAGGCCCGGAGGGGGCCGACCCGCCGCCCCACGTGCGCGTGGTGCACCGGCCCGGTGACGGCCTCGCGCTGGCTCCCGTCGGCGGGGAGGGGTCGGCCTTCGTGGTGCGGGCGTCCTCCGCCCTGGAGTCGCTGGACGAGCGCCTGCTGCACATGTTGGAGGACACCTACGAGGTGACGGACGCGGGCACCGCCGTCCTGGACGGCAGGGAGGCCCGGGTGGTGGAGGCCGGACGCTCCGACGGCACCGTCGCCGGGCGGTTCTGGGTCGACGCCGGGACCGACCTGCTCGTGGGCAGCACGGTCTACGAGGTGTCGGGGGAGGCCGCGCTCAGTGTCCGCCTCACCGGCCTGGAGCAGGGCGGGGGTGACTGGCCCGAGGGTGCCGCCGGAGGTACTCCCTGGGGCGACGCCCTGACGGGGGACGAGCGCGCCGCCCTGCGGGAGGAGGGCTGGACACTCCCCGAGCACCTCGACTGGAACCTGAGGCTGGTCGACGCGCGCTCCACCGAGCACAGCGGGCGCCGCGTCGTGCACGCGGTCTATTCGGACGGGTTGTCGCAGGTGTCGGTTTTCACCCAGCGTGGGAAGCTGGGTGCGGAACACTCCCCCTCACTCCGTGACGGATACGCCGGAACCGATACGGGGGGAAACGGCGTCACAACACAACATGACACGATCTTCGGCGGAGACGTGGGCCAGTACCAGAGCATGTGGCAGGCGGACGGCTTCGTCTACACGGTGCTGGCCGACGCCCCCGTCGGGATCGCCTCGTCGGCTGTGACCGCGTTGCCGGGACCCGAGGGTTCCGGCTTCTGGGGCAGAGTGCATCGGGGCATGTCCCGGTTGGGGTTCCTCTAGGGGTGACCCCCGGACGAGCGGAGCGGGACCGCCGGGTGGCGGCCCGCACCGGTCCGGGGAACACGCCGCGACGTCCCCGGTCGGGCCGTGTGTGGACCGCCAGCCAAGCGACAGAGCGACCCACGGAGCAGGTCTTGACTGAGGAAAACGGCCGTTCGGACCACGGGGGAGAGCCCGGACGGGCGTCCCCGCCGGGCGGCGGAACGTCCCCGGACGCGGCGAACACGCCGGGTCAGGCGCCTGCGGAACACCAGCGGTACCCCCGGTGGGTCGCCCCGCACCCCCAGGGCCGGGGAGGCCCTCCCCCCGCCACCGCCGGCCAGGGCCCCACCCCCGGCCCGTCCTCACCCGCCTCTCCCCACAGTGGAGATCCCATGAACCACACCCCTCCCGGCCAGGGCGGGCAGCCTGGCACCCCCTTCAACCCCGGTGACCCCCAGAGCCCCACGGGGCGAGGCGCTCCCCCCGGCCCCTCCGCGGGCCACGCGGCGCCCGGTGGCCCGGTCCCACAGCCGCAACCCGGCCCCCACAATCCCCCGGGCTCCGACCGCCCCGCCGGTTACACGGCCTCCTTCCGGCAGACGGACCCCGCCGACCCCCCGGGGCAGTCGAACAGACCCGGGCCGCACGGTCCGGCGGACGTCCCCGGCTTCTCCGCTCCGCACATGACGACCTCCGCGCAGGCCGCCTACGGGGTCCCCCCGGCCGTCGCGCCCAAGGCCCGCAGGCGCGGCGTCCCCGCCTGGATGGCACTTTCCGGCATGCTCGTCGTCGCGCTCATCGCCGGCGGCGCGGGCGGTGTCGCGGGCGGGCTCCTCAACGGCTCCTCCGCCTCGGACACGGTGCCGGAGGAGGAGGGCCCGGTCATGAACGAGCCCCCGCCCGAGGCCCCCCAGCGCGACCCCGACAGCATCGCGGGCGTGGCACAGCGGGTCAGCCCGAGCGTCGTCTCCCTCATCAGCGCCGACGCGCGCATCCCCGGCGGGGGATCCGGGTTCGTCATCGACGGCGACTACGTGGTCACCAACGACCACGTCTCCAGCGGGCTGGAGGCGGACGGCATCGTCATCGAGTACAGCGACGGCACCCTCTCCGAGGCCACCGTGGTCGGCGCCGACCCCAGTTCGGACCTCGCGGTCCTGTCGATCGCGGACCCGCACGACGTCGAGCCGCTCCAGTTCGGTGACTCCGAGGAGGTCATCGTGGGGGACGAGGTGATCGCGATCGGCGCTCCCCTCGGTCTGAACGGGACCGTCACCCAGGGCATCATCAGCGCCGTCAACCGGCCGGTCAGCTCCGGCCAGGGCGAGAGCGGCGGGCGCTTCTACGCACTCCAGACCGACGCCGCCATCAACCCGGGCAACTCCGGGGGGCCGCTGGTCGACACGCAGGGACGCGTCATCGGGGTCAACTCGATGATCGCGACCATGGGCGCCATGGGCGAGACCACCGGCAACATCGGCCTGGGCTTCGCCATCCCCTCCACGGAGGCGGAGCGTGTGGTGGACCGGCTCATGGAGGACGGCGAGGCCACGTACGCCGACATCGGTGCCGACATCGACGAGGACAGCCCCCTCGCGGGCGCGGTCATCGACGAGGACTCGGGCGCGGTCGAGAGCGGAGGCCCGGCCGACACGGCGGGACTGGAGCCCGGTGACGTGATCGTCTCCCTGGACTCGCGCCCGGTCAGCTCGGGCCAGGACCTGCTGGCGATGCTGCGCAGCCGCACCCCGGGCGACGAGGTCGACATCGAGTACGAGCGCGACGGTGAGCGCGGGAGCACCACGCTGGTCCTCGGCTCGACCGACGACTGATCCGGGTGCGCCCGCCCTCCCCGCGGGCGCCCCGGACGCGCGAAGGCCCCCGATGCCCTGGTCTCCTACTCGCCCGCCACGGTCGCGGCCGTCGACCTGGAGGTCGAGTGGCTCTACGCGGCGCCCGGAACGGGCTCCGGCACCC
>NZ_JBHXQY010000121.1:0-18386 GCF_042716955.1 Nocardiopsis sp. NPDC058631
GCTTTGTCGTCAGCGGTCAGGTCCAGCGGCGCGAGTTTGGGTCCTGGTCGTACCATCACACAACTATATGGATATTTGAGACTCAGGACACTAGGTCGAGGACCCGGTCTCCAGGACGGAGCGGCGCATGCCGTAGCCGAAGTAGACGGCGAGCCCGATGACCAGCCAGGCGCCGAAGGCCGCCCACACGCTCAGCGACATGCTGAACATCAGGTAGGCGCAGGCGAGCACGCCGAGGACCGGTGTGACGGGGGCTCCGGGCACACGGAAGGTGCGTGGGAGGTCGGGGCGGGTGCGTCGGAGTACCAGAACAGCCACGTTGACCAGGGCGAACGCGAAGAGCGTGCCGATGGCGGTGGCGTCGGCGAGCGGCCCGAGCGGGACGAGCGCGGCCAGGAGCGCGATGAGGACCGAGGTGATGACCGTGTTCGCGCGCGGGGTGCCCTTGGCGTCCACGGTGGAGAACGCCTTCGGGATGAGCCCGTCGCGAGACATCGCGTAGAGGATGCGGGTCTGGCTGTAGAGCACCACCAGCACCACGCTGGCCAGGGCCAGGACGGCTCCGGCCGCGAAGATGACCGCCCACACCGGGGTTCCCGTGACCATGGTGAGGATGCCCGCGAGGGACGTCTGACCGTCCACGAAACCGGTCCAGTCGAGCGCGCCGACGGCGGCGAAGGCGACCAGGCAGTAGATGGCGGTCACCAGGATCATCGAGAACATGATGGCGCGGGGCAGGTCGCGCTGGGGGTTCTTGGCCTCCTCGCTCGCGGTGGAGACGGAGTCGAAGCCGATGTAGGAGAAGAACAGGGTGGCGCCCGCGGCACTGACGCCGGCCATGCCCATCGGCATGAACGGGGCGAAGTTGCCGTCCTGGACGGCGGTGATCGCGATGGCCACGAACATGACCAGGATGGCGACCTTGACGGCGACCATGGCGGCGTTGAGGCGGCTGCTCTCACGTACCCCGGCGAGCAGGGCGAACATGCACAGCAGGACCACGATCGCGGCGGGCAGGTTGACCACGCCGCCCTCCAGTGGCCCGGCGAGCACCGCCCCCGGCAGGGACAGGCCGGTGGTGAGGTGGAGGAGCTCGTTGATGTACCCGCCCCAGCCGACGCCGACGGCCGCGACGGAGACGCCGTAGGTGAGCATGAGGCACCAGCCGCACACCCAGGCCATGAACTCACCGATCGTGGCGTAGCTGTAGGAGTAGGCCGAACCGGAGGCGGGGATCATCCCGGCCATCTCGGCGTAGGCGAGCGCGGAGAAGAGCGCGGTGACGCCTGCGAGCACGAAGGCGAGGATGACGGCGGGCCCGGCCACGGGGACGGCCTCTCCCAGCACGACGAAGATGCCGGTGCCGAGGGTCGCGCCGATGCCGATCATGGAGAGCTGCCAGAAGCCCATGTGCCGGTGGAGGCCGGTGCCGTCGCTGGTCTCCGCGACGAGCTTCTCGACCGGTTTGCGCCGCGTGAGGCGCTCCCTCAGCGCGGGCGCGTCCGCCGGGGTCTTCTGGTCCACCACGTGACTACTCCTGGTTGCTGCGAGCGGACACACCGGCCCCCGGGAAGGGACGGCGGGAGACAGGGCTCGTGTTTCGTGCCGGAATCGACCCGAAAATGCCCTCAGCAACGTTAGCCGTGTTATCTGAGTAACATGACCCACATTCTTTGCGCCTGTCCAGAAGAAACGGCGCATCCGTGCGCGTCCGCGCAAGAAAACGCGCGTGTCTGTGAGCGACGCCATACGGGTTCGTGCCGGGTGGCGTCCGCCCCGGGCCGCGGAAACCCGTGATTCGTGGGGGGCTCCCCCACACGAACGGCCGCGCCGCCCCCAGGGGGTCGGCGCGGCCGTCGTCAGGAAGCCGGTCGCTCAGCCCGCCACGGCGACGGTCGGCTGGCCGGACTCGACCCCGGCCTCGCCCATCTCCTCGGCGATGCGCATGGCCTCCTCGATGAGGGTCTCCACGATCTGGGACTCGGGCACGGTCTTGATGACCTCGCCCTTGACGAAGATCTGGCCCTTGCCGTTGCCGGAGGCCACACCGAGGTCGGCCTCGCGGGCCTCACCGGGTCCGTTGACGACGCAGCCCATGACGGCCACGCGCAGCGGTACCTCCATGCCCTCCAGGCCGGCGGTGACCTCCTCGGCGAGCGTGTAGACGTCCACCTGGGCCCGGCCGCAGCTCGGGCAGGACACGATCTCCAGGCCGCGCTCGCGCAGACCCAGCGACTCCAGGATCTGGGCGCCGACCTTGACCTCCTCGGCGGGAGGCGCGGACAGCGACACGCGGATGGTGTCGCCGATGCCCTCGGACAGCAGCGCCCCGAAGGCCACCGCGGACTTGATGGTGCCCTGGAACGCGGGGCCGGCCTCGGTGACGCCCAGGTGCAGCGGGTAGTCGCAGGCGGCGGACAGCTGGCGGTAGGCGTTGACCATGACCACGGGGTCGTTGTGCTTGACCGAGATCTTGATGTCGCGGAAGCCGTGCTCCTCGAACAGGGAGCACTCCCACAGCGCCGACTCGACGAGGGCCTCCGGGGTGGCCTTGCCGTACTTCTGGAGCAGGCGCTTGTCCAGCGAACCGGCGTTGACGCCGATGCGGATCGGGGTGCCCGCCTCGTTGGCGGCCCGGGCGATCTCGGCGACCTTGTCGTCGAACTTCTTGATGTTGCCCGGGTTCACGCGCACCGCGGCGCAGCCTGCGTCGATCGCCTGGAACACGTACTTGGGCTGGAAGTGGATGTCGGCGATCACCGGGATCTGCGACTTCTTCGCGATGACCGGGAGTGCGTCGGCGTCGTCGTTGGTGGGCACGGCCACACGGACGATCTGGCAGCCGGAGGCGGTGAGCTCCGCGATCTGCTGGAGCGTCGCGTTGATGTCGGAGGTACGGGTGGTCGTCATCGACTGGACGGACACCGGGGCGTCCCCGCCGACAGGGACGTTTCCGACCATGATCTGCCGCGTCTTGCGCCGGGTCGCCAGCGGGCGCGGCGGTGCGGCGGGAATACCGAGATCGACGGTCACGCTTGATTCACCTCGTCTGCCGCCGGAGGGGGGCGGCACTTGATTCGTCGGTTATCGGGAAAGGGCGTCCGGCGCAGCGCGCGGCGCCGCGTCCGGGGCGTCTCGCGCGGCGGCCTCAGCTGCACCGTCGTTCCCGGATCGCGATCTCCAGGTTACCCGCCCCGGGAAGGGTGCCCCCCGTAAAGAGGAGAACCGGTGCGCCAGCTGAAGATTACCGGCATCGGAGGGTGCTCGGCGTCACGCCCGAACCCTCCCGCGACCAGGGTGGACACCCGGTGTCACGCGGATGTCCGACCCCGGTCGCGGCGGTGTGCGTCAGCCGAAGAGTCTGACCGGGTTGAACAGGTCGGCGACGAGCAGGACCACGCTGAACACCAGGAAGCACGCCACCACGACGTAGGCGACCGGTGTCAGCATCGCCACGTCCACCGGCGCGGGTTCGGGGCGGCGGAACAGCTTGGCCCAGCCGCGCTTGAGCCACTCCCAGAGGGCCCCGGCCATGTGGCCGCCGTCCAGCGGCAGGATCGGCAGCATGTTGAAGGCGAACAGGAACAGGTTCACACCGGCCAGGATCTGGAGCATGATCGCCGCGGTGTCCGCGACGGGCAGCCCCTGGGCCATGATCTCGCCGCCGATACGGGAGATGCCGACGATGCCCACCGGGGAGTCCTGGTTGCGCTCCTGTCCCAGGAACGCGGCACCGAAGACCTCCGGAATCTTGCTCGGCAGGGCGATGAGCGCCTCGCCCACGCCGACCATCATGGAGCCCATCTCGGCGGCGGACTCGCCGACGGTGAGCGGGGCGCGCTCCTGGGTGAAGACGATGCCGAGGAACCCCACGGTCTCGGTCCGGTAGACCCGGTAGCCCTCGTCGTCGTAGAGGGGTTCGCCGTCGGCGTCGGTCTCGTAGAGGATCTCGCCCTCGGCGTCGCGGGCCGGAAGCTCGTTCTCGACGACGTCGACGTCGAGCGGGAGGCGCTCACCGTCACGCTCGACCACGACCTCGGTACTGCCGAGGGACTCGCGGATCTGCCGGTTGGCGGTGTTCCATTCCGGGGTGGACTCGCCCCCGACGGAGACGATGACGTCGCCGGGCAGCATCCCGGCCTCGGCCGCAGGGGTGGGCGGCACGTCGGTGCAGTCGGTGATGGAGCTGCCGACCGGCACCATGCACTCGTTGACGAGTCCGACCTCGGTGGTGCTCTTGGGGACGCCGATGCCCATGAACAGCACCGCGAGCAGGATCGCGGCGAGGATCACGTTCATGGCGGGCCCGGCGAACATGACGATGAGCCGCTTCCACGGCGCGCGC
The DNA here is from genome assembly GCF_042716955.1 of Nocardiopsis sp. NPDC058631. Taxonomy (NCBI): domain Bacteria; kingdom Bacillati; phylum Actinomycetota; class Actinomycetes; order Streptosporangiales; family Nocardiopsidaceae; genus Nocardiopsis; species Nocardiopsis sp. NPDC058631. The sequence continues at coordinate 4,346 of NZ_JBHXQY010000121.1, forward strand.
TGGTAGAACTGCCGGTCCTGGTCCTCGGGGGTGAGCTCGACGTAGGAGGCCTCGCGGGCGTCCTCGGCCATGGCCCGCCAGCGGGAGAGCCTGCGCGAGCTGCCGTCTGCGCCCCGGCGGGCCGGGGGGAGCATGCCGACCATGCGCACGAAGCCGCCCAGCGGCACCGCCTTGACCCCGTACTCGGTGTCCCCCCGACGGAAGGACCACAGCGTCCTGCCGAAGCCCACCATGTACTCGGTGCACTTGATCCCGAACATCTTGGCGGTGGAGAGGTGGCCCAGCTCGTGCCAGGCGATCGAGAACAACAGTCCGAAGACGAACAGGACGATCCCGACCACGGTCATCAGGGCGACCATGCAACTCTCCTCTGGGGCGGTGTCAGGCCTGGCGCGCGAGGAGCTCGCGCGCACGTGTGCGGGCCCAGGTGTCGGCGGCGTACACGTCGTCCAGGCTCAGTCCCACGCTCTGGTGTGACGCTCCCCCGGGGCGGTCCGTTCGCTGGTGCTCAGAGACTACCCGGGAGACGGTGTCCATGATGGAGGGGAACGCGAGGTTTCCGCGGAGGAAGGCGTCGACGGCCTCCTCGTTGGCCGCGTTGTAGACCGCGGGTGCCGTCCCACCCGCGGCACCGACCTCGCAGGCGAGCCGGACGGCGGGGAAGGCCTCGTGGTCCAGCGGCTCGAAGGTCCAGGTCTGGGCACGGGTCCAGTCCATGCCGGGGGCTGCGCCGGGGACCCGGTCGGGGGCGCCGAGCCCGTAGGCGATGGGGATCATCATGCTGGGCGGGCTGGCCTTGGCGATGGTGGATCCGTCCACGTACTCGACCATCGAGTGGACGATCGACTGCGGGTGGACGACGACGTCGATCCTGTCGAAGGGCATGTCGAACAGCAGGTTGGCCTCGATGACCTCCAGGCCCTTGTTGACCAGGGTGGCGGAGTTCACGGTGATGACCGGGCCCATGCTCCAGGTGGGGTGGTCGAGCGCCTCGGCCGGGGTGACGTGGGCCAGTCCGTCGCGGTCGCGGCCCCGGAAGGGACCTCCGCTGGCGGTGACGACCAGTCGGCTGACCTCGTCGCGGCGGGCGTGCACGTGTCCCTGGGCCGGGCTGGCGAGCTGTTCCTCGGGCAGGTACGGGAAGCACTGGGCGATGGCGAAGTGCTCCGAGTCGACCGGGACGATCTGTCCGGGCCTGGCGAGGTCGCGCACCAGCGGCCCGCCGATGATGAGGGACTCCTTGTTGGCCAGGGCCAGGGTGGTCCCGGCGCGCAGGGTGGCCAGGGTGGACTCCAGGCCCAGGGCACCGGTGATGCCGTTGAGCACGACGTCGCAGGGGCTCCCCGCGAGCTCGGCCACCCCTTCGGCACCGGCGAGGACGGTGGCCCTGCTGCCGTGCTCGGCGAGGGAGCGCGAGAGCTCGGCGGCCCTCGCGGGGTCGGCGACCGCGACCAGCGGCACGTCCAGCTCGGCCGCCTGCTTGGCCAGCAGGTCCGCTCTGCCCCCGCCCGCCGCCAGACCGACCACCCTGAAGCGGTCGGGGTTGCGCTGGACGATGTCGACGGCCTGGGTTCCGATCGAGCCGGTGGAGCCGAGGATCACTACTGTTCGCTGCTGTTCTTCTCGCACGGCTCCATTGTCCCGCACCGGACGGACCTCCGACGGCCCCCTGTGGACAACCCGGGGACCACGCGGTGGCACCGGCCCCGGCCGAGGATCCCCGGCCGTCCGCCCTCCGGGAGAAGGGGCCGCCGGCCGTCCCGGGAGCGGCCGGGGACGCGCACGGCCCTCTCCCCCGCCCCTCTCCGGAGCCCCCTGGGAGGGGCGGAGACGACCGGTGCGCGGCCGGTCCGTCAGCGGGCCCGCACGCGTCGGTGCGCCCCGGTGGAACCCCGGAGTCACCGGGTCTTTACAACCGGTGCCGACTGCCCTAACTTTACCCGTGAGTAAGTTACCTCACGGTTGCGTGAGCCGCTGATCATCCCGTCGGCGCTCACGGACACCGGCCTCCCGATGGCGAGACGGCGCGACGACCCATCGGCCCCCTTCCCCCCTCACCCCCGAGGTCCCCCGCATGCGCCCTGTGAGAAACACGCCCCGTCCCGCGCCCCCGGAGGACGGCCCGCCGCCCCGAACCGCCGCGCCAGGACTCACCCGCCTGCTGTCCTGCGCGTTCGCGGCGGCGCTCGCCGCCGCCGTCCTCTTCCCCACCCCCGCCTCCGCCGCCGTCGGCGCCTCCATCAGCTACGAGACCATCGTCAGTCACGACGGCACCGAGCTGAGGGCCAAGGTCATCACCCCGACCGGTGTCGAGGGGCCCCGTCCGCTGCTCGTCATGCCCTCGGCCTGGGGCACGCCCCACATCATCTACGTCGGAGCCGCGGCGGAGCTCGCCATGGAGTCCGGCTACCAGGTCGTCGCCTACACCTCGCGGGGCTTCTGGGACTCCGGCGGCGCGATCGAGGTCGCCGGTCCCGACGACCGGGCCGACGCCGGCGCCGTCATCGACTGGGCCCTGGAGAACACCGAGGCGGACCCGGACCGCATCGGCATGGCCGGTATCTCCTACGGCGGCGGCATCAGCCTCCTGACCGCCGCCGAGGACGACCGGGTCAGAGCCGTGGCGTCCCTGAGCGGTTGGGCCGACCTGGCCGCGTCCCTGTACCCCGACCAGACCGTCAACAAGCAGGCGGCCGAACTCCTCCTGCTCGCGGGCAACCTCACGGGCCGCCCCGGCGAGGACCTCACGGAGATGGGCGAGGAGTACCGGCGCGGCAACATCCAGCCGGCCCTGGACCTGGCACCGGACCGCTCCGCGGCCACCAAGGTCGACGCGATCAACGCCAACGGCACGGCCGTGATGATGGCGCACGCCTGGAACGACGGTATCTTCCCCGTCGGCCACGTCACCGACTTCTACGAGGAACTGGAGGGGCCCAAGCGCCTGATGCTCACCCCCGGCGACCACGCCACGCAGGAGGCGTTCGGGGCGATCGGCCTGCCCAACGAGGTGTGGACCTCCCTCGGCGACTGGTTCGACCACCATCTCCAGGGGGAGGAGAACGAGGTGGACGCGGACGGCCCCGTCCACGTCAGGCCCAACAACGGGGGCGGCGGTTGGACCTCCCATCCCGACTGGCCCTCGGTCACCGCGGGCACCGACCAGTACTACCTGGCGGAGCCGAGCACCGACTGGTTCCGCTGGCAGAGCAGCGGCGCCATGGAGACCGAGCCGTCGACGGGCTGGGACTACCGCTTCCGGACCGGCGTCGGCACACCGGCGGAGAGCGGCACGGTTCTGCTCTCCGGCGCGCTCCAGCAGTTCCTCGACATCCCCACGGGCGTCCTGCTGCCGACGGTGGACCGCTACCGGGCGGCCGTGTGGACCAGCCCCGCCTACCCCGACGGGGTGCGCGTGGCGGGGACCCCCGAGGCGACGTTCACGTTCACGCCGACCGCGGAGGAGCAGTCGGTCTTCGTCTACCTCTACGCGGTCAACCGGAACGGGACCGGCTCGCTCCTCTCGCACACCCCCCACACCCTGCGCGACGCCTCCCCTGGTGAGCCGGTGACGGTGACCACCGAGCTGGCGCCGGTCGTCTGGGACGTTCCGGCCGGGCACCGCCTGGCCGTCGTGGTGGACAGCAGGGACGCGCGCTACACGAGCGAGAGCGCCGTCGGCGGCCGGGTGGACGTGACGTCCCCCGAGGGCAGTCCCACGCAGGTCACGGTGCCGCTCGCCTGACCGGTGCCGGGGCGGCGCCACTCCCGCGGCGCCGCCCCGGCACCCTGCGGCCGTCTCCGGCCCCCGGGCCGGAGGCGGCCACCCGACCTGCCCCACCACCCCACGACACAAACGCAAAGTAGCTATGAAGTTACACAAAGTGTGCAAGGATCAAGGGCATGACCTGGTCCACCTCGCACAAAATCCTCGCCCCCCTGGCCGCCCTCGCGGTCGTTCTGGGGGGAACAGCGCTCATCGAGAGACTTCCCGCACCAGCCTCCGCCGTCACCCTGGCCGACCGGGTTCCGCAGCACGCGGTTCCGGCCCGGGCGAGCGGTGAGGCGATGTCGCGCGTGGACGGGATCTCCCACCAGAGCGCGGCCGTCACGGACACGCAGCACCAGGCGGTCCTCGACTACTGGACCGCGGAGCGGATGGCGGCGGCCCAGCCCATCACCAGCTTGCTGGTGGGAGCCCTCCGACCGCCCCGGGCCGAAACCGCTCCGGACGACGTCGACCGCCAGGCCTCGCCGCGGGCCGACAGCCGGGGCGACGTCTGGAGCGCGGGCGGCCTGGTCGCGAAGACCACCGGCAAGGTGTACCTGACCATGGACGGCCGCGACTTCACGTGCTCGGCGTCGGTCGTGAACTCCGCCAACAAGAGCACCCTGCTCACCGCCGGCCACTGCGCCAAGGACGGCAGGGGTTCGTGGGCGCGCAACTGGACCTTCGTTCCGGGCCACGACGCCGGGACGGACCCGTACGGCAGGTTCACCGCCCGCGACATGCTCGTGGCCCCCCAGTGGTCGCGCGACGCGGACGACAGCTACGACTTCGCCATGGTGGTCCTGAACACCGACGGCGGAACCGCCGTCCAGGACAGGGTCGGGGCCCAGCGGATCGCGTTCAACTCCTGGACCGAGGAGAAGGTGCGCGACGGCGTGCAGGTGTACGCGTTCGGGTACCCGGCGTCCTCGCCCTTCGACGGCGAGGACCTCCACTACTGCTCGGGCCGTACCAAACCCGACACCGGCGGCACCACCGCCAACGGCGTGCTGTGCAGGATGACGCAGGGGTCCAGCGGCGGCCCCTGGTTCACGGGCTTCGACACCAAGACCGGGCAGGGCACGATCTCCTCGCTGGTCAGCTTCAAGTACGCCAACGACCGCAGCACCCAGTACGGCCCCCGCCTGGGCGCGGAGGCCCGCAAGCTGTACAACCACGCCTCAGGCATGTAGGACCCGCCGGAGCGACCCGACGGGCCGGGCGCCGCCTCGCGGGCGGCGCCCGGTCCTGTTACAGGTCGATCCCGGTGAGCACCAGGACCCGCTCGTAGGTCAGATCGGTCATGGCCGCGCGCACGCCCTCCTTGCCCACACCCGACTGCTTGACGCCGCCGTAGGGCATCTGGTCGGCGCGGAAGGTGGGGACGTCGCCGATCACCACGCCGCCGACCTCCAGTTCCCGGTGGGCCCGGAACGCGGTGGGCAGGTCGCGCGTGAACACCCCGGCCTGGAGTCCGAAGTCGCTCTCGTTGACCGCCGCGAACGCGGCGCCGGTGTCGGGTACCCGCTGGACGACCAGGACCGGACCGAACACCTCCTGGCGCACGACCTTGGAGTCCGCGGGCGCGTCCGCGAGCACGGTCGGGGCGACCGTCACGCCGTCACGGGTTCCGCCGGTGAGCAGCGCGGCGCCGTCGGCGACGGCCTCGTCGATCCAGGCGGCCACGCGCTCCGCGGCCGCCTCGTCCACGAGCGGGCCCACGTCGGTGGCCGGGTCGGCGGGGTCGCCCACGCCGAGGGCCCGCACATGCTCGACCAGGCGCGCCACGAACTCGTCGTGGACCGCCTCCTCGACGATCACGCGCTGCACGCCGATGCACACCTGTCCGGCCTGGTTGTTGCCGAACAGCGCGACCCGCTGCGCCGCCCACTCCAGGTCCGCGTCGGCGAGGACCACCGCCGCCGCGTTACCGCCCAGTTCGAGGGTGACGTGCTTGCGCGGCGCGAGCCGGGGCAGCTCCCAGCCGAAGGCACCGCCGGTGAAGGAGATGACGGGGAGCCGCTCGTCGGTGATCAGCGGCGCCGCGCGGTCGTTGGGCATGGGCAGCACGGAGAGCATCCCGCCGGGCAGGTCGGTCTCCGCGACGATCTCGCCCAGGATGAGGGCCGTCACCGGGGTCGCCGGAGCGGGCTTGAGGATGACGGGCGCTCCCACGGCGAGGGCCGGGGCGACCTTGTGGGCGACCAGGTTGAGCGGGAAGTTGAACGGCGAGATGCCCAGGACCGGCCCCTTGGGGACGCGCCGGATCACGGCCATCCGTCCGACACCGCCGGGATCGGTGTCCAGCCGCTGGAGCTCGCCGCTGTCACGGCGGGCCTCCTCGGCGGCCCATCGGAACACGGACACGGCGCGGCCCGCCTCGGCGCGGGCCCACTTGAGGGGCTTGCCGCTCTCGGCGGTGATCGTCCGGGCGATCTCCTCGGCCCGTTCTCCGATGCGGCGGGAGATGTGCGCGAGGGCGTCGGCCCGCACGTGGGCGGGCAGCGCGGCGGCCTCGTCCGCGACCGCGTGCGCCGCGGCGACGGCCTCCTCGATCTGCCCGGGGGTGGGCACGGAGACCGCACCGACAGGCTCGCCGGTGTAGGGGTTGACGACGGTGATCTCGGTGTCGCCGGTCGCGGCGGTGCCGGCCAGCCAGAACGGGTGCGTGGACATGTCCGTGACGCTAGCGCCCGGATCTCGCCGACCGCTTTATCCATATTTGCCAATCCGTCACCTCACATTGGCCACTGTGGCGCACGGGCGCCCTGAGCTGCGATGGTGGGACGAGTGCAGCCTCCTGGGAATATCGGTAGGAGGCCAAGGGATCTTTGGCGAACTGACTGGCGCCGAAGGATTCCTTCGTCCAAAGTGGGAAGGAGGGCTCTGCCAGCGTTTTCGGCCGAACCCTCGGGTCCGCCGCCGCCGACGGGAGCCCGGGAGTGCTCATTGCCACTTGTCTACCGCACGCTCGTCTCCGTCCCTGAGCACGACGGTGACATCATCGACGTCACCTCGACGGTGCTGTCCCGCTGGTTGAGCAAACGCGGCAACTCGGGCGCGCGGGTGGACTTCTCGGCGTCGGGCCACCACGACCTCAGCAACCGCTCCCGCGCCCTCGTGGTCCGGCACGAGAACACCGACGAGGGGCTGCGCTTCCTCCGCCTCACCACCGAGTCCGACAAACCCGACGGGTTGTGGCGGACCGTGGCCACCGCCGTCGTCGACCCCGAACTCTCCCCGTGGTGTTACGTCTGGATCGACATGACCGTCGACCCCGCCGCCACCGAACGGGCCGGGGCCGACCCGCCCCGCCTGGACGTCATGCCCCCCGAGGCCGCCCGGATGCTCCTCGACTCGGTGAACGCCCACGACGGCGAGCACCCCATGCCGCCCGCCCCCCGCATCGTGCGCGGCCGCGACGACGCCCTCATGGACACCCTCGTGTCGGCCATCCGCGACCCCGGCAGACGCATGGCAGTGGTGGCGACCGGGGCGCCCCGGGACGTCACCGTCGCCGACTGGCGCGAGGCCATGGCCGGGGCTCTGTCCCGCTGCACCGGTATGTGCGCCGGCTACGTGCTCGACGCCGCCGCCCTCGAACGCGTCGGCCCCCTCCTCCCCCGCGGACTGGACGTCCCGCCCGGCGGGGTGCGCACGTTCTTACCCGCGGTGGACCTGTTCGACGGCGACGACGCCTCCCGCCACCCCCGGATGAGCCCGGCCACGCTCGACACGGCCCGTGACGGCGAACGCATCCGCAACTGGGTGGGCGCCGCACTCTCGCGCCGGGTACGCGACAACGCCCTCGACGTCAGCCTCCCCGCCCCCCTCCTCGCGGTCGACGCGCTGCTCGCCGAGGAGACCGACGACCTGCGCGCGACCGCCCGGTCCGCCGCCGGGCCCCCGCCCGGCCCCGGACAGGCCGCGGCCCGCAGCGCCGCGATCGTGCACCGGGCGGCGCCCGAGGCATCCGGCGCCGCCCTGGCCTCCGAGCAGGAGCGCGAGGCCCAGGAGCAGCAGGTCCTGCGTCTGAGGGAGGAGGTCAACCGCCTCAGCTCCCGGGTCGCCGAGCTGTCCGAGGAACGCCAGGGCCTCCTGGCCGAGACGGCCGATCTGGCCGAAGAGCTCGACAACGCGCGGGACCACGCGCGGTCCGCCGTCTACGAGGCCCGGTGGCTGCGGGACCGGGCCCGCGAGGCGGGGCAGTTCCGGCTGGCCGCGGCCCCCGCCCCGAGCGACCCCCGGCGCCGGCCGCCCCGGACCGTGCCCGAACTCCTGGAGCGCGTCACCGACGGGTCGGCTCTGCCGCACCTGTTCTTCACCATCGACGCCCAGACGGTGTACGAGCTCTCCGACAGCCGCAAGGAGTCCCTGTGGGTCACCCGCGCGTGGGAGGCCCTCCTGGCCCTGAACGACTACGCGCGCTACCAGTTCGACAACCCCGGCAGCGGCCTGGGGTTCCACTCGTACCTGAAGGAGACGCCCGACGGCTACCAGGTGATTCCGGTCAAGCGGCTGGCCTCCCAGGAGTCGGACTACGTACGCAACAGGGGCAAGCTCAACGACAAGCGCCTGTTCCGCGTGCCCGAGGAGGTCGAGCCCGGCGGCCGCGTCCCGATGTACGCCCACATCAAGCTGGACATCGAGTACGGGATCTGCCCGAGGCTGTACTTCTACCCCGACCTGGGGGCGGGCACGACCAACCGCGTCTACATCGGCTACCTGGGCCGCCACCTGCCCGTCCAGCAGTCCAACTGAGCCCGCGTACCGGGGCGGCTCACGTTTCGTGGTGGAATCTCACGGCCAAGGGCGGATGGTGGGAAATTCGCCAACCAGCTGAGACGCCAGAAATGAGTCTGGCACATAATCTGGCTTTCGAATATAAATCTGCCATTTTCGCCCCACCCGCCCACACGAAGCGATAAAGGTAGAACCATCACCCCCTCCGAATATCTGGCTCAAAAGTTTTTTATGGCTAGAGAGGCCGACCCTTCATCAGCAAAGGAGGAGTTCAGGCTCATATGCCCATGACACTTCATCTCGAAGCCTTCTGAAAATCGGGAAGAAATACAAATTAAGCAACAGGCATTCATCTCGCATTTTGCACGAATCACCACCACTTCTGACTGTTGTGGTTGCATTTTCCCGACACGAAAAATCTAGTCAGGATTAACCAACTTTTCACCGAGGCCCGTAGTGGTGTACAGGACTGCGCGCCCGGATCGTTCTCGTGTGACGAGCCCGTTTTCACGCAAGACACGAAGGTGCTGCGACACAGCGCTTGCTGTTACGCCGAGAGCGCGGGCTATGTCAGTCGTAGTCGCGGGAGAGCGGAGCGCTTCGAGGAGCTCAGCGCGTGCCCGGCCGATTAACCGTACTGCAGCTCCGGAAGGTGTGTGGGTTCCTGCACTCCACAGGGCTCCGATACCTCGGGCCGGGTACCGGATGGTCGTCTGCGTGGACGTGTTCTTCTTAATCAGTACGTAAGGGGAGCCAAGGACTACGGGGATGAGAACAAGACCCCCTGGCCCGCGATTTACCATGTGGTCGGAACGCCAGCGGGGCCCTTCTAGTATCAGTCGTCCCTCTCGCCATTGCAGGTCTGGATGCAGGTCGGGAAACAAATTTTCTACTCCCCCAAAGCGAGCCGTCTGGCTCTGTGGGAGACGTCCGCCTCGAGCACAGCACGGATCCGTGGCCAATGCGGAGCGATGAGACGTTCATACGACATCCGTAACTCATTGCCGATCGCCATCAGCCCTGATTCGGGGCGGTCAGCAAGGGCGACTGCGGCATCGGGAAGTGCATCTCCGAAGACGCGCCGCAAACTGGAACGCACTTGCCGATCGGTAGTGCGTTGAAGCGCAGCGACGTCATCGTCGATGGACGCCCCTGGTCCAGTTGGGGCAGGTACAAGGAATTCGGGCCAGTTGGGGCGGTCGCTTACCAGAAGTGCCCTGGTATAGGTGAGGTCAAGCGGCTCATGGATGAGCTCGTCCTTAGCCCACCGCAGCCAGCGAAGATGGGCCGTGTTGCGATCCTGCCCTGCCAACTGCTGCAGGCCAGCCACCGTTTCCGATAACGGGGAGATCGCAAACCGTGTCGCTGCCAGCTCGGTCACGCCTACATCGACGGTCAATGCCATGAGCAGATCATGTAGTGCATACCTACATCGTGTCCATGGCTCACCAGGTCCGAAACGATGGCGGCATGACGCAATCTTCCGGACCGTCCCGTTTGTCAGCCGCCTACTGGCGGATGACTGGTGCAACCGGGCTCAACGCTGTGGGTCAAGGTGCGTTCGCCGCGGCCGTTCCTTTGCTGGCGGCAACCATCACGAGCGACCCTCGAATGATCTCGGGCGTGCTTGCCTCGGTGTATCTACCCTGGTTGGTGCTGTCACTTCCTGTGGGCGCGTTCGTCGATCGATATGACCGCGCCAGGCTCCTCTGGTGCTCGCAGGCACTCCAGGCCGTGATCGCCGGCATCATTGCGCTCCTGGTTGCTTTGGGGAGCCTCGACATCACCAGGTTGCTTCTTCTCACCTTCGCGCTGGGCGCGTGCCAGGTCATGGTTGGTAACGCGGCACAGACGATCCTTCCGGACATCGTGGAAAAACGTTCTCTGCATATGGCTAACGGTTACCAACAGACGGCTACCAACGTCGGTCAGCAGTTTGTAGGGCCGCCCATCGGCAGCTTTTTCTTCGCCGTGGCAATAGCACTTCCTTTCGGCGTGGAAGTCGCTGCACTATCCCTCGCCTCTGTGCTTTTATTCGCCCTGCCACGGGCACATTCCCATCAGGTCACGCACCCGCGTTTGGGGAGAGCTATGGCGGATGGCCTGCGGTGGCTGGCCAGCCACCGGTTGCTGCGGACGCTTGCGATATTGCTAGGTGTCAACACCTTTTGTTTCCATCTTGGCAACGCAACACTTGTCCTGTTCGCAACCCAGACTCTACACGTCGACCCGACTGGCTACGGTTTTCTTCTTGCCGCGGCCGCCGTTGGCGGCGTACTCGCCGGTTTGGTCTGTTCGCGCATAGTCAATGTGGTGGGTGACCGGGCTGCGCTTCTGGGCGCCCCTGGCTCAAACGTCATCGTTTTTATAGCTATCGAATTGAGCCCAAATTCGATTGTCCTGGGCATACTACTGGCCGTTAATGGCTTCTCTACAATAATTTGGAACATCATCACCGTCAGCCTGCGGCAACACATCGTACCCGCATCCTTGCTGGGTCGAGTCAACAGTGTCTACCGGATGATCGGGTGGGGACTTATTCCACTGGGAGCGCTGACAGGAGGCTTCCTGGCCTACCAGCTCGGGTTGCGTGCGCCATATCCTGTCGGTGGAGTTATTCGCGGTGCATCTTTGCTGATTGCCCTACCCGTAATAATGCGCACGATGCGGGCATGAGAGCGCCCCTCAGAGATCATCTCAAAAGCCCCACGAGGTAGCCACGGAACCGGGGATAAACATCGGCCCGTTGACCCGGTGGATCGATGCGTGGCGAGGAAAATATCCACCGAACCACGGAAGCGCCTATTTCCCGGATTGGCGAATTATCTCTTCAACAACACGTGCGAGCGGCTTGGTGGCATCAATGATAATACCGTCCTTCGGAATATCTTCTTTTGTCTGATGCAGGCGCACGATGAGGTCCCGTTCCGATAGTTTCCCGCCCCACTCATCATCCCGCCGCTCGTCAAGCCGTCGGTTCAATGTCTCAAGGTCGACCTCAAGCACGAAGACGCCGTCGAATAGATCTATGAACTTTGAAAAGTTCCTGGATCCGCCGCAGAAGAACGTCACCGTGTCGTCCTGATTGGCGGCCAGAGATCTTACCTTGTCGATATGCCAAATGTGGTGCTCGTGGCTGGCACCGTCCGTCGGTTCGCCGGTTTCCGGGTCACCTTGGTAGCTCAATTCACGGTCACCATTAATGGCATGGTATCCGCGCCGTTTTAATTCCCTGCAGACCGAGGTCTTGCCAGAGCCGGAAACGCCTTCGATCAGATAATTAGTCACGCCCATTGCTGGATCGTACAAGAATATGTGTTGAGGGAAGGAGTGATCCTACTGGAAGCCGGGCTCCCGGCCCGGGGGGAGGCCGGGACGCCGGGGCGGCCACCGCGCCCGCGTACCCTGGGGCCGTGACGGGAACCAGCACGGGGGCGCCGGCCGCCCTCGCCGAGACGGAGTGGCGCGAGCGCGCCGAGCGGCACGAGCGGCGCGTGGACGCGCTGGTCGCCGACCACCTGGAGCGGCGCCGCGAGGGCGTACCCCACCCGGTGGAGGACTTCCTGTTCACCTACTACAACCTCAAACCCTCCCAGCTGCGGCGCTGGCACCCGGGTGCCGGGACGGCGCTGCTGGGAGAGGGTGCGCGCGAGCGCCTGCCGGAGCGGTTCTACACCGAACTGCCCGGCGGGGCGGTCGGTGTCGACGCCGCGGAGTTCCTGGCTGCGCGGCCCGTGCTGGGCTTCGTGGAAGGGCTCCTGTCGTCGGTCGCCTCGCGCCCCGCCCACCTGGGCTGTTTCGGCCTGCACGAGTGGGCGATGGTGTACCGCAGCGACCGGGTGCGCCACGGCCAGGTGCCGCTGCGGCTCGGCCGCGAGGGCACCGACCGCGTCGTGGAGTCGCACCGGATCCAGTGCTCCCACTTCGACGCGTTCCGGTTCTTCACCGAACCCGCGCGCCCGCTCAACACCCTCCGGCCGACCCGCGAACGGCAGGCGGAACTGGACCAGCCGGGCTGCCTGCACGCCAACATGGACCTGTACAAGTGGGCGTACAAGCTGTCCCCCGCGATTCCGTCGGAACTCGTCGTGGACTGCTTCGAGCTCTCCCGCGAGATCCGCACCCTGGACATGCGCGCGTCCCCGTACGACCTGGCGGACCGGGGGTACGAACCCGTGCGCATCGAGACGGCCGAGGGCAAGGCCGCGTACATGGAGGCGCAGGAGGGGTTCGCCGTGCGCGGCTCCGAGCTGCGCGAGCGGCTCCTGGAGGCCTGCCGCACCCTGCGCGCGGCCTGACCCCGACAGGTCAGGCGCCGCCCCGCCGGGGGTCGTCGAGGGCGCAGGCGGAGGTCCCGCCCGGCAGCCGGTGGCGGTTGGCGGCCACCCGGCGGTAGACGAACCGGTTGACCTCGCGCAGCAGGGGCAGGCGCATCATCCGTCCCACCGGCCGGGTGAGGGGCCGCCCGTGGAGCAGGACCTCGGCGACCGCGTCGCCCCCGCGGAAGCGGCGCCCGTCCGCGTAGACCAGCCAGGCGGCCTCGTCGGCCTGCCCGGGGGTGAGCCCGAACGCGCCCAGGTCCGTGTTCTGCCAGGCCACGAAGCGGCTGCGGGCGCGCACCCTCTCCCTGGCGAAGGAGACCGCGCGCCGACAGAACCCGCAGTCGCTGTCGAACAGGAAGGTCCCGGGGTCCGCGGCGGTGTCCGGTGGAGTCCTCATGCCCCCATCCTTCCCTGCGCGGCCGGTCACTCACGGTGGAACCGGGGAAATGTGCGTCACGGCGTGTCCCCCGCGGGGCCGGTCCACCGTTCCGCGCGGCCCGGCGGGTCCGGAAGGGGCTCAGTCCGCGATGGCCGTGTTCCACACCATCAGGCAGACCAGGGTCAGGGAGAAGACCACCGAGAGGGCGAACACCGGCACGTGCAGCCGGTGCCGCCTCCGCGTCTCGACGGGGACCCGGCGCAAGCGCCGGACGCCCGCGGTGATGCCCGCGGCCACCAGCCCGGCGGCCAGGGCCCACAGGACCGCCGGCGTGGGCTGCCAGTCGCCCCAGCGCCGGCCCGCGTCCAGCCACGTCGGGGATCCCAGGAACAGCGAGAGGATCCTCAGCCCGGCCGACAGGCGCTGGGTGACCAGGGTTCGCCGCCGCAGCAGGAGGGAGATCAGGAGCACGGGCGGGACCACCACCGTCATCGGAGTCGTCACGGGGTCCGGCGCGCCCGGCCCCGCAGCCTCCGCCGGGGACCGGGGACCCGGGGTGGGAGGTCGACGGAGGTCGTGCCCCCAGGCTGCCCCGGTCGACGGCACCGGAGTAGACGCGCCTGTCATCCGCGGGCCGTGAGGATCCGGCGGATCGGGGATGACAACTGTCATGGCACCGCCGTCCGGAAGGCCGCCACCGCCCGGCCGCGGATCGCGGCGGGCCCCCGTTCGGTGCTCCGGCACGTCCGCGGGTCCGCTGTCACGGGTGGGGGTGGGGGTGCGCACCGGGGTCGGCGCGGAAGCAGGGCGGTCGCCCGGTCCGTGAAC
>NZ_JBHXQY010000122.1:0-17771 GCF_042716955.1 Nocardiopsis sp. NPDC058631
GGGCGGGGTGCGGCGAGGCCCGGCGCAGGGATCAGGCCCCTCCGCGCTCGCGCACCCACAGCGCCAGCCGCGTACGGTCGCGCAGACCGAGCTTGCGCAGGATGCTCGTCACGTGGTTCTTCGCGGTCCCCTCGGCGATGAACAGGGTCCGCGCGACCTCCCGGTTGGTGGCACCGGTCCCCACCAGCCTCGCCACCTCCTCCTCGCGCTCCGACAGCGGTGACGCGGCGACGGGTACCGGCCCGGGATCCGGAACCGGGTCCAGGGCGGCGACCAGCCGCTGGGCGGCCGGCCCGCCCAGGACGGTCTCCCCCCGGGAGGCGCGGCGCAGCGCCGAGACCAGCTCCTCCGGCGGCACGTCCTTGAGCAGGTAGCCGCGCGCCCCGGCGCGCAGACCGCCGAAGATCAGCTCGTCGTCGTCGAACGTGGTCAGGACGACGGCCGGTACGCCCGGGTACTCCTCCCGCATGCGGCCGATGAGGGTGATGCCGTCCATGAGCGGCATGCGGGCGTCCACGAGGGCCACGTCCGGGAGGGGGGAGGCCGAGGACAAGAACTCCAGGGCCTCCACCCCGTTCGCGGCGTCGCCGACCACGGTGATGCCCTCCTCGATCTCCAACAGCTTGCGCAGGCCCTGCCTCAGCAGGATCTGGTCGTCGACGATCAGAACCGAAACGGTGGTCACGCGGCGCCTCCGACAGTGGTCATGACGGACTCCTCCGCGGGGCCGCGCGCGGGAACCGCCACCCTGAGGCGGAAGCCGCTCCCCGGTGCGCCCGCCTCCTCCGGCGCTCCCTCCGAGGTGCCGTCCGCCCGGGCTCCCGGCCCGGCCCCGGCACGGGCGTCCCCGTCCGCGCCCCCCGCATCCACGGGGAGGTCCGCGCCGGGGGTTCTCCGACCCGCGCCGACCCCCTCCGCGTCACCGGCGTCCACCGTGCCCCCGACGGCCTCGACCCGCTCCGCCAGCCCGCGCAGCCCGAACCCGTCGGCAGCCGCCCCCTCCGCGGCCCCGACGCCGTTGTCGCACACCGTGACCTCCACCCCGTCGGGGTCCGCGTGGACCCGCACCTCCACCAGGTCCGCACCCGAGTGGCGCATCGCGTTCGTCAGGCCCTCCTGGAGGGCGCGGTAGCAGACCAGTTCGGCCTCCTCCGACAGCTCCGGCCAGGTCCCGGTGTCGGTGAACCCGATGCGGATGCCGCCGCCGTCGAACGAGTCCGCCATCGCGCGCATGGCGGCCACCCCGGCGCGTCCCTCCAACCGCAGCGGCCGCAGTGCGCGCACCCACCGGCGCGTGTCGGTGAGGGCCTCGCCCGCCAGCTCCCGGGCCTGCTCCACCTCGCCCCACGCCGCGTCGGGCCGGGCGGTGCGGAAGCGCAGCGCGTTGGACAGGGACATGGCGAGCGCGGTCAGGTAGTGGCCGGTGCTGTCGTGCATCTCCCGGGACATGCGGGCGCGCTCCTCGGCCACGGTCAGCTCCCGCACCCGCTCGGAGCGGTGGCGCAGCTCCTCGTGGGCCCGCTCCAGCTCGGAGAGGAGGGCGGTGGTGCGCTCGGCGCGCTCCGAGGCGACCACCAGCCCCACGAAGGCCATGCCCGAAGCGGCCACGATGAACAGGAGGCTCGTCCCCATCACCAGTCCCGCCCAGAGCGGGATCGCACCCGGCAGGGAGAGGACGAGCACCACGCTGAACGCGAAGATCGAGGCCCCGTAGCCGAACCCGCCGGGCAGACCGAACACGGCCACCGCGTTCATCGTCCCCACGCACACCAGCAGGAACATCGTGTAGTTGTTCGTGACCAGGCACAGGATGGTGAGCACGAGGAAGACCACGCTCGCCAGCCGCCGCAGCGGAGGGGAGTCCCCGGACCAGGCGAGGAACGGCCACAGCGCGCACGAGGCGATCGTCGCTCCGAAGCTGGCGAACGCCACCGCCCTCAGCAGCGGGGGACCGGACGCGAACGTCGGCTCAAGAGCGACGACCAGGGTCTGGAGCACGACCGTGATGCCCATCGCTCCCCAGAACAGCAGTTGCAGCATGCGCGGGGGGCGGTCCCTGTGCAGGGTGACCCAGGCAGACAGGTCGGGGAACGAACCGGACGTCTTCATTCCACGAGCGTAGCCACGCCCCGCTCCCGCGCGGAGCCGGGAAGGGGTCACGTCCGGAGCATGTTCCCACCATGACCTCCGGCATGGTCCGGGCCCCGGGAAAAGGCATGACCGCACCGTGCCGGACGGTCGATGCGGCCGTTCACGGCCTTTCCCTAGTGTTTTCGGTGAGAGGGCGGCGACGGAGAGGAAAAAGGAATGGAAACGGCGGGGAAGAAAGCAGAGAAATCCCGGCTCCCGATGGTGGGAATTGCTTTCTCGGTGGTGGGGGTCGTTCTGATGGCCTACGTCTCGTGGGTCGCCTGGCCGGACCTCCCCGCCGTGGTGCACGGAGGGAAGGCGAACCTGGACGGCACCCCCGACATGGTCCCCCGCCTGCTGCTCGCGGTGGCTCTGCCGGCCACGGCCGCGATCCTGGGGGTCGTGCTGTCGGCCGTCGGCCTCGTCGGCCCCAGGGTCGAGGAGGCGCTGCACCTGCCGCACCGGTGGACGGCGCGCAGCCTCACCCGGAGCATGAACACCGTGCTCTCCCTGCTGTCCCTGTTCCTCCTGGTCGCGCACGGGACCCTCGTCCTCGGCCAGGCCGGGAGGGGCATCCCGGTGGAGCAGGTCATGGGTGTGGCCGTCGGGCTGCTCCTCGTCGGAGTCGGGCTGTCCTTCCCGAGAGCGGAGGCACGGTATGCCCCCGCCACCGTGCTCCACCGCTGGTGGACGGCCGCACGGGTCCCCGCCGCGGTCGCGTTCGCCGTGGTCGGACTCACCCAGACCGCCGCCTCCCTGCTCGTTCCCACCTCGCCGCTCCCCACCCTCGTCCCCCTGCTCCTCCTCCCCGCACTGGGCGCGGCCGCGGGCGTCGCCGCCCTCCGCTCGCGCTCCTGAGACGAACCCCGACAGAAAAGACACGGAGGCGCCGATGAACGGCACACCGGTGATCACCACGGAAAAACTCACCAGGGACTACGGAAACGGTGCAGGCGTGTTCGACGTCGACCTTTCCGTTCCGCGCGGAACAGTTTTCGGACTGGTCGGACCCAACGGTGCCGGAAAGACCACGCTGCTCTCCGTCCTCGCCGGGCTGAGGAGCGCCGGGAGCGGCACGGTGCGGGTGCGGGCCACGGGGGGCCGGGTCCTGCTCTGCCCCGACGTCCCGGACTTCGAGCCCTGGCTCACCGCCACCGAGCTCGTCACCCTCAGCGCCCGGGTGGCCGGGGTCCCCGCCACGGAGGCGGACACCGCCCTCGCCCTGGAGCGGGTCGGGCTCACCGAGGCCGCCCACCGGCGCAACGCACGCTTCTCCAGGGGTATGCGACAGCGCCTCGGACTCGCCGCCGCCCTGGTCTGCCGCCCCGAGGTGCTCGTCCTGGACGAGCCGGCCTCGGGCCTGGACCCGCGGGGGCGGGTGGACGTCCTCGCCCTCATCCGCTCCCTCCGGGAGGACTGCACGGTCATCCTCGCCAGCCACCTGCTCGGCGACGTGCAGAAGGTGTGCGACGACGTCGCCGTCCTGGTCCGGGGCCGGGTGGTCTACCAGGGGCCGGTCGCCGACATCGCCGACCGCGGACGCCCCAGCGCCTGGCACGTGCGGGTGCGCGGTTCGGCCGAGGAGGTGGCGGACCTGCTGTCCGCCGAGCCCTGGGTCACCCGCGCCTCGCCGGTGGAGGCGGAACCCGACTGCGTCCACGTGGAGGCCACGGGCGCCGACGCCGGGGAGGCCGGCATCCCCCGGACGCTCGTCGAACACGGCGTCCCCCTGGTCTCCATGAACGGCTACGAGGCCGATCTGGAGTCTGCCTTCCTCTCCCTCACCTCGACGGACGCCACGGACCGGAGCCCCCGATGAACACCGCGCTCTACCGCAACGAGATCAGGCGCATGACGCGCACCCACTCCCTCACCGGGCTGTTGGTGTTCTTCGCCTTCTTCGGGGCGGCCTCACCCCTCCTGGCGTTCCTCCTGCCCGACCTGATGGCGGCGATGGAGGGCGTGGAGGGCGTGCAGCCCGGGATGTCCGGCCTCCTGCCGGAGGCCACCCCGGTCGCGGCTATCGGCTCCTACGTGGAGAACGCGCAGACCCTCGGCGTCCTCTTCGTGCTCCTGGTGGCCGCCGCGGGGCTGGCGCTGGACGGCAGTCCCGGCCGCTCCACGTTCTACCGGGTGCGGGTCTTCGGCCCCACCGCGCTCGTCCTGCCGCGCTTCGCGGTCCCCGCGGCGGCAGCCGTCGCCTCCTACACGGTCGGCGTGCTCGTCGCCTGGGCGGTGACGCTGCTGCTGATCGGTGAGCTTCCGCTCGGCGCCACCCTCGCGGGGGCGCTGTTCACGGGCCTGTTCCTGGTGTTCGCCGTCGCGGTGACGGCGCTGGTGGCCAGCAGGTTCCGCGGACTGCCGTCCACGGTCGGGTTCTCGGTGGTCGCCCTGGTGCTGCTGCTCCTGTTGGGGCAGCTGCCAGTGGTGGGGGAGTGGTCGCCCACCACCCTCGTCGCGGCTCAGGCGGCACTGCCCGGCGGTGTCCCGGCGGCCGACTTCCTGCCCGCGGCGGTGAGCGCCCTCGTGGGGACCGCCGTGCTCCTCGCCCTGGCGGTGCGCGGCTTCGGCTCCCGGGAGACCTGAGCGGGAAAATCAGGGCGCACCGCGGGTCCGGGGGATCCGGATCGTGTCGGCGGAGGGGGTCATCGGACGGACCCCCTCCGTTCGTGTCCGGTTCGTCGGAGCGCAGTTCTAGATCTCCGTGGTGTTCACCACGATTCCGTCCTCGTCGCTGTAGAGCCACTCGCCCGGCACGAACGTGACATCACCGAAGACCACCGGCACGTCGAGGCGTCCCGCGCCGTCCTTCGCGGACTTGCGGGGGTTGGACCCCAGGGCCTTCACCCCCAGGTCGAGCCCGCCGAGCGCCCTGGTGTCGCGCACCGCGCCGAGGATCACCGCACCGGCCCAGGCGTTGTCCACGGCCGCCGCGGCGATCATGTCGCCCATCAGCGCGGACCGGAGCGAACCACCGCCGTCCACGACCAGCACCGCACCGTCCCCAGGAGTGTTGAGGACCTGCTTGACCAGGCCGTTGTCCTCGTGGCACCTGACGGTGCGGACACGGCCGGAGAAGACCGTGCGCCCACCGAACTGGCGGAACTGTGTGGAGCAGCTCCGCAGGGTGTCGCCGTGGTCGTCGATGAGGTCAGCCGTGGAGAAGTTCGAGGTCATGACAGCTCCGGTCCGGGTCGGGGGTGGACACACCCAAAGTTACTCTCCGGTACCACAAGGTCCCCCGCCGGACTCGACATGTCTCCTTCGTCGGTGTGGCCGCCACTCCGGCCCTGAACGGTCGCGGTTGATGACAGGATAAGGAACTTCCCGTCATCAGCTCGTGGGAGTCCCGTCACCCGCCGACCGGACGTCGCCCAGCCCCTCCCCCCGCTCGCGCGCGACCCTCCCCGTACGACTTTCTGGAGAGAGATGGTCTCCGAGATCCTCGCTGTCAGTGCCACCTGGTCCCGGGCCGTGATCGAGTTCGCCGCCGGGCTCGACCCCTGGGTCCAGGAGGCCGCCTATCTGGGCACCGACCTCTTCCTCGGCGTGTTCGCGGTGCTCTTCCTCGCCGCATGGTGGCGAGCCAGGTCCCTCGGCTCCCGCGCGGTCGGCCTGGCCCTGTTCGCCCCCGTCGCCACCGTCATCGCCTACGCCGTCAGCCGCACCGTCAAGACGTTCTTCGAACAGCTGCGGCCCTGCCAGGCCATGACCGACCTGACCACCATCGCCACCTGCGACCCCATCGGCGACTGGTCGTTCCCGAGCAACCACGCCGCCATCGCGGGTGCCGCCGCCGCGGCCATCATCGTCGCCTGGCGCCGTATCGCCGTCGTCGCCGTGCTCTTCGCCGCACTGGAAGCCTTCTCCCGGGTCTTCGTCGGCGCCCACTACCCCCACGACGTCACCGTCGGCCTCCTCGTCGGCGCCACCACCGCCGTACTGGTCTCCCTCGCCATGGCCCGCCCGATGACCGTGCTCGTCGACCGCGTCGCCTCCACCGAAAGCCTCCGCCCCCTCGTCCGCGCGCAGGGTGCCGACGAGGCGGTGACGGAGGACGCGGAGCCCTCCAGAGGCACCGGCCCCCGCAACACGTACACGAACGCCTGACCACGCCCCCCACGTGCCCCGTCCCAGGCCGGGGCGGGGCACGCGTGCGCGATGCCCGGGGCGCGGACTCCGGGCCCCCGGCCCATCGACGGAGAGGGGCGGGAGCAGCCAGGGCCCCGCCCTGCCGCGTTGCGTGTGGCCGCATGTTTGCGTTCACGGCCTCGTGGCATGCTTCATGCGTGTGGTATTTCCGCACAGAAGGCGGTCAGGACACAGGAAAACGGGGGAGAGGGCCACGATGCTGCTGAGTTTTCGCGTCGAGAACCACAGATCCATCCGGGACGAGCAGCAGCTCCTCCTCACCCCCGTCTACGACGACGCCCGCCCGCAGGAGGCCGACTGGGAGGCATCCACGGTCGCGGGGATCTTCGGTGCCAACGCCTCCGGCAAGTCCAACCTCCTGGACGCGCTGGCGCTGATGCGTGACACCGTGCGGTGGTCGATGAGTGACAACGAGCCGGGCGCGGGGATGCGAAGGCATGCCTTCTTCTTGGACGAGGAGTCACCAGGCGAACCGTCCGCTTTCGTCATCGACCTCAAGCTCGGAGGGGTGCGCTACACCTACGGGTTCAGCATCGACGATGACCGTGTCGTCGATGAGTGGCTGTACGGCTATCCCCAGCAGCGCAAGCGGATCTACTTCGAACGCCAGGGCGAGAATTTCACTTTCGGTGACAGGGCACAGGCCAGACTTCGGCACATCGGGGCTCTCACAGGACAGAACGTCCTGTTTCTCACTGTCGCGGCCCGCGCAGGGCACAAGGCGGTCCAACCCGTCTACCGATGGTTCTCCGAGAGCCTGGTGTTCGCCGAGGAACGACGTCCCGAGCCCCCCTCCTGGCTACGCGGCGGCGAGGCATCAGAGGAGCGGTTGAGGTCCCTGGGGGATCTTCTCAAATCCGCTGACACCGGGATCCGGAGCATCGAACTCCAGGAGGACGGCAACCGGACCCCCTTTCGGTCCCTCAGGTCCACTGGATCGGTCGGGCACTCTCTAAGACCGGATGAGTCCCATCGGGCCGATCGATCGTTGTTCGTGGGGGCCTTCCACGGGGGAAAGACCGCTTTCCTCTCTCAGCTGGCGGACTCCCTGTCACCAGGATCTACTCTCCTCTTCCACCATGAGGGCACAGCTGTCGAGCGTCCGCTGATGTGGGAGGAGGAGTCCCTTGGAACCAGGGCGCTCGCCGTCCTCGGCTTTGAGGCGCAGCGTGTCCTGGAGACCGGCGGAGTGCTCGTCGTGGACGAGATCGACGCCAGCCTCCACCCCTACCTCTCCGCACGCGTGATCGCGCTCTTCCAGGATGAGGGGCAAAATCCCGCGGGCGCGCAGCTCATCTTCACCAGCCACGATGCCGCCCTCCTCGGCCGGGTCCGAGGAGAGGAGGTCCTCAAGCGGGACCACATCTGGTTTGTGGACAAGGACGAAGAGGGCCGGACTTCCCTCTACCCCCTCAGCGACTTCAAGCCGAGAGGGGACGACAACCGGGCCCGGCGCTACCTCACCGGGCGCTACGGCGCCGTCCCCGAGGTGGACGACGAGCTGTTCCGCGATGCCCTTGCCAGGAGGGAACCACGTGGGACCACAGAGGCCGTGGACGGGAAAAAGGAATCCGCGCGGTGAGCAAGAGGGCCAAGAGGGAGCGCGAATCCATCCTGGAACGCCGTCGCCCCCACCGGGAGGAACGCCGCGTCTATCTCGTCGTCTGCGAGGGCGAGACCGAGAAGGCCTATTTCGACGGCATGAAGAGGCACCCGGACGTACGGATGCACACGGTCCACGCGCGCAAGTCCAAACACCCCCAGCGCGAGGTCGTGGTGCGGAGCGCGGCCGAGGCGCAGCGGGATGAGTACACCGAGGTCTGGGCGGTGTTCGACACCGACGGCGAGGACGTCACGGCCCTCGTCGCCGCAGCCTGCCGTGACGGGGTCGAGATCGCCCATTCCACCCCCACCTTCGAGACCTGGCTCATCCTCCACTTCAGGGACCACCGGTCCGCGCTCGTCGACGGAGCCCGGGCCGAGGGCGTGCTGAAGGCCCTCCTTCCACGATGGACCAAGGGCGGAACGAGCTTTACGGACTTCGCGGGCGGAGCTCCTGCCGCCCACACGCGATCCCGGTACCCGCGTGCACCGCCTGGTCCGGTCCGTCCTGCGCCCCTGACCTCGGCGTCGGTGACCCCGCTGTAGGGGGGCGGGTCACGGTTCTGCGGCAGGAGACAGCTGACACACTGGTGAGGTGGGTAATCAACAGACTTCAGCACAGCTCTTCGAGCGGGCCGCCGCCGTCGTTCCCGGGGGAGTGAACTCGCCCGTGCGCGCCTTCGGCGCGGTCGGCGGCACGCCCCCCTTCTTCGTCAGGGGCGCGGGTCCCTACCTCACCGACTCCGACGGCCGCGAGTACGTCGACCTGGTCTGCTCCTGGGGTCCGCTGATCCTCGGGCACGCCGCCCCCGCCGTCGTGGACGCCCTCCACACGGCGGTCGACGCGGGGACGTCCTACGGGGCGCCGACGCCGGGCGAGGTCGAACTCGCCGAACTGATCGTCGGCCGCACCCCCGTGGAGAAGGTCCGCCTGGTCAACTCCGGTACCGAGGCGACCATGTCCGCGATCCGACTCGCGCGCGGCTTCACCGGCCGCAGCAAGATCGTCAAGTTCGCGGGCAACTACCACGGCCACGTCGACGCACTCCTGGCCGCCGCCGGATCCGGTCTGGCCACGTTCGCCCTGCCCGACTCCCCGGGGGTGACCGGCGCCAGCGCCGCCGACACCCTGGTGCTTCCCTACAACGACATCGGGGCCGTCGAGCGGGCGTTCGCCGAGCACGGCGACGCCATCGCCTGCGTCATCGCCGAGGCCTGCCCCGCCAACATGGGCGTGGTTCCGCCCGGGGCCGGGTTCAACGCCCGCCTCAAGGAGATCGCGCACGCCAACGGCGCCCTGCTGATCCTCGACGAGGTCCTCACCGGCTTCCGTGTCGGCGCGTCCGGATGGTACGGCCTGGAGGGGGTCGCCCCCGACCTGATGACCTTCGGCAAGGTCATGGGTGGCGGCCTGCCCGCCGCCGCGTTCGGCGGCCGTGCCGAGATCATGGACAGGCTGGCCCCGAACGGCCCCGTCTACCAGGCGGGCACCCTGTCCGGGAACCCCCTCGCCACCGCGGCCGGACTCGCCACCCTGCGCGGCGCCACCCCCGAGGTGTACGCGCACATCGACCGCGTGTCGGCGCAGGTGGAGGCGGAGGTCTCCAAGGCGCTCGGCGCCGCCGGAGTCGTCCACCGGGTGCAGAGCGGAGGCAACCTCTTCACGGTGTTCTTCACCGACAGGGAGGTCGTCGACTTCGACAGCGCCCGCGCCACGGACACCGGCGTGTTCGCCGCGTTCTTCCACGCGATGCTCGACCAGGGCGTGTACCTGCCGCCCGCTGCCTTCGAGGCCTGGTTCTTCTCCGCCGCCCACGACGACGCGGCCGTCGACAGGGTGGTCTCGGCGCTGCCCAGAGCGGCCCAGGCGGCGGCAGAGGCCCAGGGCTGAGCCCCTTGCCCGGCCCGATGACCCCGAAAGAAAGAATCACACGATGACGACGACGACCGTCGTGCACCTGCTGCGGCACGGAGAGGTGTACAACCCGGACAAGGTGCTCTATGGAAGGCTTCCCGACTTCCACCTGAGCGAGCGGGGCCGGCAGATGGCCGAGATGGCCGCGGAGTGGTTCGAGGGCCACGACATCGCCGAGCTGCACTCCTCCCCGCTGGACCGGACCCAGGAGACAGCCGAACCGCTCCAGAAGATGTTCGGGCTTCCGGTCGCCCTCGACGACAGGATCATCGAGGCGGCCAACAAGTTCGAGGGGATGGCGCTGTCCCGGAGGTCGATGCGCGACCCCCGCGTGTTCAGCCGGGTCTACAACCCGTTCCTGCCGTCCTGGGGCGAGCCCTACTCCCAGATCGTCACCCGGATGGTCTCCGCCATCAAGGACGCCCGCCGCACGGCGTGGGGGCGGGAGGCGGTGCTCGTCAGCCACCAGCTGCCGATCTGGATGGCCCGCCGGACCGCTGAGGCGAAGCGGCTCTGGCACCGTCCGGACCTGCGCGAGTGCAATCTGTCGAGCGTCACGTCGTTGACGTTCGCCGACCAGCGGTTGGCCAGCGTCAGCTACGCCGAACCGGCCGCCGAGTTGTACCGCGACGAGCCCCCTGTTCCAGGGGCGTGACCCGGAGCGCGTACCCGTAGCGGTAGGCTGGTGCTTCGGGTGCGGTAGGCGTGCGCTTTTCCGGCGTTCGGTCTCCCCGGGGTACGCCCCGGTCGCATCGGCCCTTCGTGCCCTGAGCGCGTTGGTGCCAGCGGGCCCAGCAGCCGCATCCGAACCCCTTGCCGGTTTTCACCGCCCAGCGGTTCGGCATGTCCGTACTCATCGTGAGCGAGAAGGTGATCCCATGGGTTCCGTCATCAAGAAGCGTCGCAAGCGGATGGCGAAGAAGAAGCACCGCAAGCTTCTCAAGCGCACGCGTATCGCGCGTCGCAACAAGAAGTAGAACCGGTCGCGGCGAAGTCGTCTCTCCGCGGGCGTGGGCGTGCCCCCGGTTCGCCCCGGACGCGGAGACACCTTCTCCCCTTGCGCGCGCTCTGCCACCGCAATGGAATTTTCCGGGTGGGACGCTGTTGTGTCCCACGGGTCGCGGTAGCCGGCTCACCCTCGTGGTGAACGGTCCGCGAACCTCCCGGAACAGCTCCCGTCTCCTTCCAAGGAACGTGTCGCCATGGCTCGTGTCGTACTCGTCACAGGGGTGTCCAGCCCCCTGGCCGCCAGGGTCGCGCAGACCCTGAGCGAGGAGCCCGGTGTCCGCCGGGTGATCGGCGCCGACTCCGCGCCACCTCCCCAGGACTTCCCGGGGATCGAGTACGCCCATGTCGACCTGCACGACGGGAGCCTGGACCGGATCGTCACCGACTCCGGTGCCGAACTCGTACTGCACCTGGGCCTGGACACCGGGGACGCGCCCAACCGGGAGGACAACCTCCTGGGCGCCATGCGGGTCCTGGGCGCCGCCCAGCGCTCCACCACGGTCCGCCGCCTCGTGGTGCGCTCCAGCGCCACCCTCGACGCCGACGACGCGGCCGAGGTCGAGCGCCACACCCGCGGCCTCCAGCGCCGCCGCCCCGACCTGTCGGTGGCGCTCCTGAGGTTCGCGAACCTCATCGGCCCCTCCGCCGACACCCCCCTCACCCGCTACCTGGGCTCGCGTTTCGTGCCCACGGTGCTCGGCCGCGACCCGCGGGTGCGGTTCCTGCACGAGGACGACGGCGCCGAGGCGCTGGTGCGCATGGCGCTCAGTGACGGGACGGGCTTCTTCGACGTGGCGGGCACCGACCCCGTACCGCTCTCGCAGTGCCTGCGCCGCGTCGGCGGCCAGCGGCTGCCGGTCCCGGCGCGGGGTCTGAAGGTGCTGAGCGGACTCGCCAAGCACGGCCGGATCGGCTACGCGAGCTCCAGCACGACGCGTGCCGTGTACGCGGGCCCGCACACCCCGGGAACGGACTCCGACTCGTTGGAGCGGGTGCTGGACTGGTGCCCCGCGTACTCCTCCGCCGAGGCCTTCGAGTCCTACGTGCACAGTCGCACCGCCTCCTCGCCGCACGGTAGGGGACGCCTGCGCCCGATCCACGTGCTCGCCCTCGCCAGGGCCACGCTGGGGCGCTGAACCCCTCTCCTCCACCGTCCAGGACGCGTGTCGCCCGTTTCGTGCGGGAACTTCCGGATGTGTGGCGACCCGTCTAGCGCGGGAACCCTCAGGAGTCCGACAAACCGTCCCGTACGGGTCCCGGGCAGAACCACAGGCCCCACGTGAGAGCTCCGGGGCCGGAGGCCGTGCCCGGCTCGGCCCAAACCCTCCCGTGTCCTCTCAGACCGCTCTGCGCTGTCTGACAGCCCGCAGGGCGACGGCTCCGGCCACCGCGCCCGCCACAGCGGCGGGGACCGCCACCTTCAGGGCGGCCCTGTGCCTACGGAAGTCGTGGACCGGCCATCCGTGCGTGCGCGCGTAGCGGCGCAGGTCCCCGTCCGGGTTGACCGCGTGGGGCCGTCCCACGAGGGACAGCAGGGGCAGGTCGTTGGAGGAGTCGCTGTAGGCCGAGCACGCCGCGAGGTCCCAGCCCTCCTTGTGGGCGAGCGCGCGCACCGCCACGGCCTTCGCGGGCCCGTGCAGCAGGTCCCCGTTGAGGCGCCCCGTGTACACGCCGTCGACGTTCTCGGCCTCGGTGCCCAGGGCGCCGGTCAGGCCGAGCCGTCGCCGGATGATCTGTGCGAGTTCGACCGGGGTGGCGGTCACGAGCCACACCGGTTCGCCCGCGTCGAGGTGCCGCTGCACCAGCGCGCGGGTTCCCTCCCAGATCCGGCCGGCCATGGTCTCGTCGTAGATCTCCTCGCAGAGGGTGACGAGGTCGTCCAGGTCGTGACCGGCGACGAACGCCAGGGCGGCCTCGCGTGCGGCGTTGATGTGCTCGGGTTGTTCGCTTCCGGTGACCCTGAAGACCGTCTGCCCCCAGGCGAAGCGCATCAGGTCGCGGGTGGTGAAGAGGTCGCGGGCGGCCAGGCCCCGGGCGAAGTGGTAGATCGAGGCGCCCCGCATCAGGGTGTTGTCCACGTCGAAGAAGGCGGCCCCCGGACCGACCGGAGTCGGGGACACGGCGTCGTATGACACGGTTCTCTCCTGGCTTGGGTGGGGGAGGCGGCCCTCCGATGTCGGGGTGGCGCCCCCCGCGTAGATGCGAGCCTATGACCACCCGTGGGTCATCAGGGGCCGCTGGGATGCGGTGATAAACCAGGTGATGAAGCTCACAGTGTCAATCCCCGTTGTGGGCTCCACACTGCGGGATCTTCCCCGGGGCCGCACTACTCATTCTGGTCGAAGTGCACATCCACCCCCTGGAGTGCAGCATCATTGTCGGGATGGTGACGGTAGGACTGGCATTCATAAGCGCGTTGGTGGGCTGGAGCGCCACCGCCGCGCTCGCCGCGTATGCCCAACGCCGTCCCGGTGTGGCCGCCGTCGGGTGGCTGATCGCGGCACTGGGAATGACGGTGGGGCTCAGCGCGGCCGTGATCGGGGCGATGTTCGACTTCGGCGAACTCACCTTCCGGCTGCTCCAGATCGGTATCAGCCTCCTCGGCCCGCTCTTCATGGCCTGGGGCGCCTTCGAGTACGGCGTCCGATCGCCGCGCGGGCGGTTCACCTCGCGGCTGCTGCTCAGCGCGTTCACCATCGTTCCCCTGGTGGTGCTGTCCGTCGACCGGGTGAGCGCCCGCTTCGGCGAGACCTTCCCCGCCCTGGGTGACCACTACGACCTCATCCCGCGCTCGCTCGTCAACGTCACACAGGTCGTCGCCGCGGTCCTGCTGGTCACCGCGATCGTCGCGGTGGCCCGGCGCGCCTCCGACCACCGCAACGCCAACCTGGCGGTGCTCGGCCTCGTCGCCCTCGCCACGCTGCTCTCGGTACTGGTCGGGCGGTTCGGGCTCGGCATCGTCGGGCCCCTGATGATGCTCGGCGCTGTCTCGGCACTGTGGGGCGCCGCCGCCATGGCCGCGCGCCCCCGCCGGGACTCCTACGACGACGATGACGACTACTACGACGACTACGACGACGTGGCCGAGGACACCGACGACGACCTCCAGGAGGAGCCCGTGCGCCGCAAGCGTCGCAAGGCCGAAACCTACGACGACTACTACGACGACGCGCCGGTCCGGCAGGCCCCGCCGGCCAAACTGCGCGGCGTCATCACGATCTACACCCTCGCCGACGGCCAGGGGCCGGGCTTCGACCGCCTCGCCGACGCCGTCGTCGCGCAGGTCGCCGAGCGCGAGCCGGACACCCTCCTGTTCGCCTGCCACACGGTGCCCAGCGCTACCTCGCAGCGCATCGTCTACGCGATCTACCGGGACGAGCTGGCACAGGAGGAGCACGAGCAGCAGCCGCACGTCGTGGAGTTCGTCCGACTCGGCGCGAACCACGTCGTCGCCACCAACGTGATCGAGCTCTCCCTGTCCGGCGCCGCGGCCAGCGAGGGCCTCGCCGGCATGCTGATGCCCCGCTGACCTGCGCTTCGGAGCCCCGGTGCCGGGGCGGCCCGACCAGTGTCCCCCTAGCCCCCACCAGGGGATGTCTCGAACCGGTGTCGTTGCCCCGGGACGTCGAACCAGTTGAGGGACCCCGGCATCCAACCCCTGGTGAAGTACCCTTCCCTACAGGTTTGTCATGACCGGTGCCCGTCGGGCACCGATGGCGTGTGACCGAAACCGGCCGGACAGCCCAGCCGAGAGGCGCGCCGGAGCGAAAGAAAGTGTGCTGGGATTCCGATGCGTAAATTTCTTGTTGTCCTCCTGATCCTCCTGGTCGCCCTCGTGGTGGCTGTCGACATCGGGGGACGCAGCTTCGCGCAGAGCACGGTCGCGCGCCAGCTCGCACAGCAGCTCCAGATGGCCGAGGAGCCGAACGTCGAGATCGAGGGCTGGGCGTTCCTGCCCCAGGTACTCGGGGGCGAGTACTCCGAGATCCGGATCACCTCCGACACCGCCACCCTCAACGGTGTGACCCTCGAACAGATCGACGCCACCGCGTCGGACGTGCAGGCGCCCCTGGCGGACCTCCTCGACCAGCCCAGCGTGGTGGCGGGGCAGCTGGAGGGCTCGGCGGTCGTCCCCTACTCCTACTTCAACGCCTACCTGCCCGAGGGCATCACGGTCACGACCGAGGACGGCCTGCCCCGGATCACCGGTGAGCTCGCCCTCCCCGAGCTCGGGCTCAGCACGTCGGTCAACGCGGGCGGGCAGTTCGACGTGGACGGCGACACCCTCACCTTCACCCCCGAGGACATCCAGGTCGAGGGGGTCCCCGGGGACGTCGGCAGCCTGGTCGCGGGCTCGCTCACCTTCAGTGCGCAGGCGCCGTCCCTCCCCTTCGGACTGGCCGTCACCGAGATGGAGCCCACCTCCTCCGGTCTGCGGATCACCGGCACGGGCACAGACGTCCCCCTGATGGGGGCGGAGGCGGCCTGAGGGGCACGGCCGGCGTCGCGGCCCTCGCGGCGGCCCTGCCCCTGGGCACGGTCGCCGGCCCGGCGCCGGCGCCTCGGGAGCACACGGCGCGGGGACCGCGCGAGCACACCGTCCCCGGGGCGCGCGTAGCGGACGGACGGCACAGCGGGAGGAGGACGGAGCGGTGACGGCACAGGACGGGACCGGGCGGCCGGACGCGGAGCGGCCCGGAGGGGTCGACGTGCTCACCCCCGACGAGGTCGGCGCCGAACTGGGACGGCGGGCCACGCTCGTGCAGTTCTCCAGCGCCTTCTGCCGGCCCTGCAGCGCCACCCGGCGCGTCCTCGACGAGGTCGTCGCGATGGTCGACGGCGTCGGCCACGTGGAGATCGACGCCGAGTCCCGGCTCGACCTCGTCCGCAGACTCGACGTCGTGGGGACCCCCACGGTCCTCGTCCTCGACTCAGCGGGCCGGATCGTGCGCCGGGCGAGCGGGCAGCCCCGCAAGGCGGATGTCATCGCCGCGCTCGGCGAAGCCGTCGGCTGAGCGGACGGATTCCCTCACGCCCACCGGGGAGAACGGCACCCCTGTGATCTACCCCACCCGTGACAAAGGCGTCGTGGTGACTGTAGCGTCTAGGACGTGACTTCCTTGACGAGCGCGTATCTGACGAAGCGACGGGCAGTGGACTTCTGCCGCGTCGCTGCCGCGCTCTGTCTGTGTCCCTAGGGCGGACGGGCTTCCCGACCCCCGCCCCCTCCGTGCGACTGGCTTTCTTCCGTGTACGCAGCAGGGGACAACACACCATGCAGGTCGACCCTCGCGGGCAGTGCTCCGCGACTGCTCCGACCACACTCGTACGGCGGTCGCCCTCGCCACCGGGAACCCCTGGGTTCTCGGCTTCCGGGCACTGGTCATCGCCGTCGCGGTGGTTCCCGGGGCGCACCACTCGCCCCACGGTCCGCTGTTCCCCGCTTTGGTACTCCCCCGGCTCGGCCCCGCGGCCGAACCGGAGGACGCACGGCTGCCCCGGTTCGCACAGGGAGTGGGACCTGCCTTCGCCCCTCTCGGACTCGCCGGACACCCGGCGGGGCCGGAGCGGCCCGGCACCACCGCGACCGCCCTCGCACTGCTCGCCGCCTTCCCCGACACCGCGTCCGGCTTCCGCGCCGGTTGCGGGACGTACTTTCCCGCCCGTCGCCTCACGGTGTCGGAGAGGACGGCCCGACACCCCCGTATCCCGGGACGGCAGCACCCGGGAGCACCGACCGCACACGCGACACCGCACAAGAAACACTGGAGGTTCCGCATGAGCCGTTCCGACGTCCTCGTGGATGCCGACTGGGTGGAGACCCACCTGGATGATGACAACGTGGTCCTCGTCGAGGTCGACGAGGACACGTCCGCCTACGACAAGGGACACATCCGCGGCGCCGTCAAGATCGACTGGAAGACGGACCTCCAGGACCCGGTCCGCCGCGACTTCGTGGACCGGACCGGGTTCGAGAAGCTGCTGTCCGCCAAGGGCATCGGCAACGACGACCAGGTCATCCTGTACGGCGGCAACAACAACTGGTTCGCGGCCTACGCCTACTGGTACTTCAAGCTGTACGGCCACGAGGCCGTGCGCCTGCTCGACGGCGGCCGCAAGAAGTGGGAGCTGGACTCCCGCGAGCTGGTCGAGGAGGTCCCCGAGCGGGCCGCCACCGAGTACACGGCCCAGGAGCAGGACTCCTCGATCCGCGCCTTCCGCGACGAGGTCGTCGAGGCCATCGGCACCAAGGACCTGGTCGACGTCCGCTCGCCCGACGAGTTCACCGGCAAGCTGCTCGCCCCCGCGCACCTGCCGCAGGAGACCTCGCAGCGCCCCGGCCACATCCCGACCGCGCGCAACATCCCGTGGGCCAAGACCGCCAACGAGGACGGCACGTTCAAGAGCGCCGACGAGCTGCGGGAGCTGTACACCGAGGCCGGCGTGGACCTGGACAAGGACATCATCGCCTACTGCCGCATCGGTGAGCGCTCCTCGCACACCTGGTTCGCCCTGCACGAGATCGTCGGCCTGGAGAACGTCAAGAACTACGACGGCTCGTGGACCGAGTACGGCTCCCTGGTGGGCGTGCCGGTCGAGCTCGGAGAGGCGGAGGCCAAGTGAGCGACAGCTGCGGAGCGCCGGTCGGCGGGGTCGCCCTCGCCGACGTCGACGCCGGTAACCAGGCGGTCATCCAGGGCACGGTGACACGCGACGGCGAGCCGTTGCGCGGAGCCTACGCCCGCCTGCTCAACGCCTCCGACGACTTCGTCGGGGAGGTGGCCACCGGCGATGAGGGGACGTTCCGCTTCTTCGCCGCCGACGGTGACTGGAAGGTCCGCGTCCTGGCGTCCAAGGGCTTCACCGGGGAGTACCCGGTGCGGGCCGAGGTGGGCAAGGTCATCGACCTCCAGGTGCAGGCCTGACCGACGGGGGACACGACACCCCCAGCGCGGAGCGCCGG
>NZ_JBHXQY010000123.1:0-17712 GCF_042716955.1 Nocardiopsis sp. NPDC058631
AGGGCGCCCTCCTCCAAGGCCCCGCGGATCTGTTCCACCTGCTCATCGGTGAGCTTGCGGGGACGCCCCGTGGGCGGGCGGCGGCGCAGCGCCGCGGTTCCGCCCTGGTCCATCCGAGGTCTGGCTCCAAGCCTGACCAGCACCGAGAAGACCGAGCTGGCAGCGGCGAACAAGCGCATCGCCGAGCTGGAGGCTGAACTGGCGATCCACCGCCGCGCCAGCGAGCTGCTGGGGAAGGTGGTGCCCCCAAAAGACGGTTCGAGGTGATCGCGGTGATGGCAACCGAGGGCTGCCCGATCCAGGTCGCCGTCCGGGTCCTGGGCGTCTCGGAGTCCGGATTCTACGACTGGCGCACCGTGGACCAGCGCGGCACCGGCGCGCATCGGTGACAATTCTCCCTACAGGATCAAGTGCCCGCCCGCGCACCCTGCGAAGCATCGATGTGCCTCGGAGCGACCGCCGCCAGCCCCTGGAAAGCCCACCGAACACTGCTCACTGCGTCGCGAGCCGCCGGAGGAACCACTGAGTCAGGATCTCGTCGACCGCCACCGCGGCGGGCGACTGGGGGCCGGTTCCAGGCCGGGCTCATCGGCCAGCGGGTGGGCCAGGCCCGGCACGGTCGCCAGTTCGATGCCGTCAGGATGCGCGTATCGCTCGCGAAGCACCTTGACCAGGGAAACCGCGTCCTCACGCAGCGCCGGGTGGTCGTGCTCGCCACTGACCAGCAGCAGCGGTGGCTCCCCCGTAAGACTTTCGGCGCGGCCGACGAAGTCCAGTTCGTCGGCAACCCTGCGGGATTCAGCGGCCCAACTGTAGGGTTGGCCCAGCCCGGCCGCGAGAAGTTCGACGCCCGCGCTTACCCGCACAGCTGGATTGACGAGCGCGACCGTCCCGATCGGACTCGGCGGCGCTGTGAGCACTCGCAGAGCCACCGCCCCGCCAAGTGACGCACCGAGGATGCCGATCGGTTGATCATCGATCGGGAGCCGGCGGCGCAGCTCGGCCAACGCGGCCGGGAACTCCTCAGCCGCCTGGTCGATGATCGGACCGAGGTACGCCAGGAGTATGTCCTCGCGAGCGAGTTCGACGTGTCTGTCCAGGCTGCCGTCGACCATACGCGAGCCGCACAGCGGCATTCCCAGGTGTACCCGCCAAGCGGGAACGCCGGCCATGGGCAGCGCCGCCGCGAAGGCCGCATCCGTGCGCGGTGCGTCCAGCATGTGCCAGGTCACGATCAACGGCGCACGGTCGATATCTCCCCCGGACGGCGGGAGGGCCGTGAACGGCACGCCTGCGGCTGTACCGGTGATCGCATCCATGCACACTCCTGTGGCTTTCAAGGGCTGGGTCCTCCACCGTAGGGGGGTTTACCGGGCGGGGATGTCCTTTCTGCTGCGGGCAGACCTCCGGGCCCGAACCGCGACCCTCGAGGGTCGCGGGCCCGGTCATCGCGGCTAGGGCATCCGGGGCCAGGGCGAGCAGGACACGGCGGATGGTCGCCGGGGAGGGGGCGGTACGCGCTCCGAGGGCGGGGCAGGTGTTTCGGCAGCCCAGCCGGACCAGGGTGTGCTGGGGTGCGGCATCGGCCCACTGGCCGATGGCCCGCAGGCAGCGGGCTCCGGCGACCATCGCGGCCAGCGCGCACAGCAGGACGCCGACCAGGTTGTGGCGGCGTCCCCGTGGCGAGCGGGGGTCGTCCAGGGCGGCGAGTTTGCAGACGAGGTCGGCAGGGGCAGGAGACGGGCATGGCAGACCGGGGGCGCAACGGAGTCCCTTGGAAGTCAGAGATGTGAGAGTCCCTGATCTTCTAGCGGGCTCCGTTGCTCGTTGGTGGGTGGTTCGCGAGGATCGCTACAGGTCTGTGATCAGCGCTGATGCCTCACCGGGCCGACTTTCCCGGTGTGGACGGTGGAGGCGTCCTCGGCGAACGTGACGTCGCGGATGTGATGGCTGGAGTTCTCGATCGGCTTAGTGCCCGCGCAGGTAAGCGGCCAGGTCAGTGAGTGATGCCTGGTGGGCGTCCAGGCTGGTCAGGGCGTCCACGGTCTCGCGGGTCTGCTTGTCCTCTCTGTTGGCGGCGGCGGTGGATGCGGATCGCGAGCTGGGCGTGGAGGAGGCGATGCCGCCGAGGCTGTCGGTGACGGCCAGGGTCTTGATCGAGCGGGACTCGCTCCGGCCGTGTCCGGTCTCGGAGTCCTTCAGCCACTCCCGAACCTCGATCGCCGCGCGTCACCGCCACGACCTTCGGCAACGGGCCGGAGCCGGTGAGCGCCTACGAGTACCTCGACGAGGAGGTGGCGGGAGCGGGGTTCCTGCCGGTCGCGGCGAGCCACGTCCTGGACGTGGTCGAGGCGGTGCTCGGTGACATCACCGGGATCGACGCGCGCACGGAACTCCTCTGGCCGCAGGTGCGGCTGCCCGACACCGGCGGGACCACCGTCCGGGAGGTCCCCGACCACCTCGACGCCATCGTCAGGACCTCGTCGGTCGACATGGGCGAGGTGTGCGCCGGCCTCGCACGCGACATCGAGGACGGGACCCACCACACCCCGGGGCTTGGGCACGCCCTCCACAACAGCCGCCTGATCGCCCGGGTCGAGCAGGCCGCGCGAACCGGTGTCCGACAGTAGGGGCGGCTGCGCGCACGGAGGCGCACCGCGGCCGTGCGGGGGGCGGCGCCGGTACGCCGCCCCCCGCACGACCCGCCCCTGTCCGGCGTGATCCTGATGACCCTGGTGACCCGACGGCCGTGTCAGGGCACCGGGGCCGACTGCACGGGGTGGGCCGCACGCCTCTCTATGGCCCGCAGCAGGGCCGAGTTCGAGGTGATGACCCTCAGCCCCCGCGACCGGCGCAGCCGTTCCGCGGCGGTGAGGCTGGCGAAACCGCCGCCGGGAACGAGCACGGTCCCGATCCCCGGTTCCAGCTGCCGCAGGACCTGGCGCTCCAGCTCGACCTGGTCCACGGCGAAGCGCGCCCCCCGGTCGAAGAGGTCGGGGCGTTCGATGCCGTCCCACTCCGGTGGCAGGTCGAAACGGATGACCTGTCGCACCCGCACCGGCAGGTAGGCGCGGATGGCCTCCACCGTGCCGTCACTGAACCACGGCGGGGCCACCACGGCGATCCCGTCGTCCCCGCCCGCGGCCAGTTCCTCCCGGATGGCCTGGCCCGCGGTGACGGTGGGAACCCCGCCGGCCAGCCCCTCGACGTGTTCGCTGAAGGCGGCGTCGAACGCCGTCCCCCCGAACACGCTGCTGCTGGTGAAGCAGTAACCCAGCGCGTGCACGCCCAGGTCGCCGAGGTGGCGCACGGCGGTGTCCAGTCCGGTTCCGGAGAGGAGTTCCTCCAGGTCCAGGCCGGTGAACTCGGTTCCGAAGGGGCGCGGCGTCCAGAACCGCGCGGTGTGCACACTCGTGTCGGGCCCGGCCGAACGCCAGATCTCCGCCTCGGGGACAGGGTCGTTGTGGATGACGAGAATGCCGAGTCTCGTTCTCATCGGTGCGCCTCCACGACTTGTTCCCTTTCCGGACGGCGCAGGACCAGCGGGGAGATGAGCATGCCCGCGGCGGCGAAGGCGGCGGTGAGGCCGAACGCCCACCGGAACTCCGCGCCCGTCGGATCAGCGCCCAGGATGATCGTCAGCAGAGCCACCGTGACCGCCGCCGACAGGTACTGGGACGTGGTCATGAGGGCTCCGGCGGTGCCCTGGTGCCTGTCGGGCACGTCCCGGGTCCCGATGACGAACATGGAGGTGTAGATGACTCCGTGGCCGAACCCGCTCAGCAGCAGGCCGGGCACCAGGTGGGTGGCGTACGTGCCCGATCCCAGCATGGCGGCGAGCAGGGCCAAGCCCACGAAGCTGATCAGGAAGCCCGCCGTCATGGTCGTTCCCGCGCCGACGCGCTCCACCGCGCGGCCCGCGGCCATGTTTCCCAGGGTCACCATGACGGCCAGCGGCAGGAAGCCCAGCCCCGCCTGCAGCGGTGTGAAGCCCTCCAGTTCCTGGAGCAGCAGCGTGACCAGGTAGAACTCCGACCCCACACTGGCCATGTACAGATAGGTGGCCACCACGCCGGCTCCGAGGGACCGGGTACGGCGCAGCGAACGGTCCACCATCACGTTGTCGGACTTCAGCTCGTTGGCGAGGAAGGCCAGCCCCAGGACCACCGCCACCAGGCACGCGCCCCCGGCGTACAGGCCAGAGGACTCCGGGTCCGCCACCAGGGTCAGGCTGATGACCAGTGCCAGGAGCGCGCCGGTTCCCATCATCGCCGCGGACAGGGGCACACGCGCACCCCTCTCCTTCTGGGAGGCCGCGGCCAGCCACAGCAGACCGCCCAGGGCGGCCAGCAGGGTCAGGGGGATGTTGATGAGGAACGTCCAGCGCCATGAGATCTCGGTGAGGACCCCGCCCAGGATGGCGCCGACGGCGAGACCGGAGGCCCCGATCGCGCCCCAGACCGCCAGGGCCCGGGACCGGGCCGGGCCGGCCGCGAAGGTCGCGCTGATGAGGCCGATGGTCGCCGGCTGAAGGAAGGCGGCCGACAGGCCCTGCACACCCCGGCTGACCAGGAGCGCGACGCCCTCCTGGGCGAATCCGCCCAGGGCGCTGGCCGCACCGAAGACGACGACCGAGACGAGGAAGACCCGCTTCGCGCCGACACGGTCGCAGACGCGTCCTCCCACCAGCAGAAGGCCGGCGAACAGGAGGGCGTAGGCGCTGACGATCCATTGGAGCACCGAGGACGAGAGGCCGAGGTCGGCCCCGACACTGGGCATGGCGACGTAGATGATCGAGTAGTCCAGCGCGATGAGGAACTGCGCCAGGCAGAGGACGGCGAGCGCGCCGATCGCCTGGGGACTCCCCGCGGATCTGAGAACTGTGTTCATTGGTTCACTTCCTGGCAGTTTCCATGACCGGACCGTGCAGGTGTCCGGCGAGTTCGCTGACGGTGGTGGCGACGAAGACGGCACCCGCCGCGAGGAGGGTGTCGGCGTCGGCGACACCCCAGTCGACCCCGACCGCCGCCATGCCGGCGCCGACCGCCATGGCGACGTCGTCGGGGGAGTCACCCACGACCACGCAGTCCTCGGGCGCCAGCCCGAGGGACTGCGCGGCCAGCAGGGCCGGGTCCGGGGCGGGCTTGCCCCTGGGGGCCCGGTCGTGCCCGACCACCAGGTCCGGATGGCGGTCCAGCCCGGTGGCCTCCAGCAGCTCGTGGGCGCTCCGGGTGATCTTGCTGGTGACCACCGCGATCCTGATCCCCTCCGCGGCCAGGTCCGTCAACAGGTCCCTGATCCCCGGGAACACCAGGGAGGAGGCCGCGGCCCGGCTGCGGCGGGCGAAGGACTCCCGGAAGAGCGCCTTGGCCTCCTCCCACACCGCCTCGTCCCCCTGCGGGATGAGCCGGGGCAGGATCGTGTCGAGCGGTTTGCCGATGAGGGCACGGGCGTCGGCCGGCAGCGGCACCGCGCCGTGGGGGGCGCAGGCGTCGTGGAAGGCGGCAAGGATCACCGAGGGGGAGTCCACCAGCGTGCCGTCCAGGTCCAGGAGCACACCGCGCGGGCGACTCATGACCGCACCAGCGAACGCGCGGGCCCGCCGGAGCGGGCGGCGGACTCCGCGACCGCGAGCCGGGCGGCCAGACGGGTCGTGGACTCCAGGACCGCGCGGTTGACCCGGGAGCTGCGCCCGTCGGTCGCCCTGGTGATGGCCGACAGGACGAACGGAGTGAGCGCGGGACCCGTCGCGCCGGCCGCACGGGCCTCGTCCAGGGCCTCCTCCACCATCGTGTTGAGCAGCTCGGCGTCGATGCTCCACTCCTCCTCGATGGGGTGGGTGACCACCACGGAGGAGTCGGAGACCGTCCCCCAGTGCCGGTGCATGACCGCGGCCAGGTCTCCCAGGTCGTCGATCCGGTGGGGGACGGGCTGTCCCGTGCTGCGCGTGTAGTAGCCGGGGAAGTCGTCGGACCGGTACCCGATGACGGGCACACCCACGGTTTCCAGGTACTCCAGCGTCAGGGCGGGGTCGAGCAGGGACTTCGCCCCCGCGCAGACGACCGCCACGGGCGAGCGCGTGAACTCGGTGAGGTCGGCGGAGACGTCGAAGGAGACCTCGGCGCCCCGGTGCACACCTCCGATCCCCGCGACCGCGAACACCCTGATCCCCGCGGCGACCGCGCCGATGAGGCTGGAGGAGACGGTGGTGCCGCCGGTGCGGTCGCCGTGCAGGGCGACCGCCAGGTCGCGGGTACTGATCTTCTTGTCGTCCGAGGCCTTGGCCAGGCGTTCCAGCTCCGCGTCCGAGACCCCGACGCGCAGAACGCCGTCGATCACCGCGACACGGGCGGGGACGGCCCCCTCCTCACGTGCGCACCGGTCCACGGCCAGCGCGGTCTCCAGGTTGTTCGGGTAGGACCCGCCGGCGACCACGGAGGTCTCCATGGAGACGACCGGTTCCCGGTTTCCGATGGCGGCACGGACCTCGTCCGAGACGATGACGGTCGACTGGT
Source organism: Nocardiopsis sp. NPDC058631 (assembly GCF_042716955.1). Classification (NCBI taxonomy): domain Bacteria; kingdom Bacillati; phylum Actinomycetota; class Actinomycetes; order Streptosporangiales; family Nocardiopsidaceae; genus Nocardiopsis; species Nocardiopsis sp. NPDC058631. The sequence continues at coordinate 6,516 of NZ_JBHXQY010000123.1, forward strand.
CGGTCAGGGTCATGTCCATTCCTCTCACTCTCCACGCTCACGGCGGGCGTCGTCGGCCAGCGACCCCTGGACGGTCACCAGTTCCGGGCCGACGAGTTTGGGATGGTTGGCGGCGATACCGCCGACCACGGTGTCGTAGGGGAAGTCGTCGTACTCGCCGCGCCACCGGACGAACTCCATGTGGCGGCGGCCCCGGGTGTCGAAGGGGTGGTAGTAGCTGTCCTCGCGGCCGTCGAACTCCAGCGGCCGGATGCCGTAGAGGCGGCACAGCAGGGTGTTGAAGACGGGGGTCGCGCGGATCCAGGTGCCCTCGATGCGCACCGAGACCAGGGCGTGGAAGGTGAAGAGGTCGTCGCCCATGAGGTCGAGGAGGCGCTCGGACGCCAGATGGTTGCGCACGTCTCCGTAGACCAGTCTCGTGGGGATACCCACCGAGCGGGCGGCGGCCGCGTAGACGATGGACTTGTGGACGCAGAACCCCCGTCCGCGTCTGAGGACGCTGGAGGCGCGGACGCCCTCCCGCGTGAGGTCGGCGTCGTAGACCTCGTAGCGGATACCGTCGCGTACGGCGTCGTGCAGGCGTACGGCCATCTCACGGGGCGTGGCGTCCCGGTCCGGCAGCGCCCGGTCGACGAACTCCCGCACCTCGGGGCTCTGGTGGTCGAGGAAGTAGGTCGGTTCCGTCAGTGTGTGGGTCTCGGTCACGGTGATCCTCCGGTCACAGGCCCAGGGCCTTGGCGATCTTCTGCCGCTGCACGGCGTTGGATCCGGAATAGATGGGGCCGCTGAGGGCGTCGCGGACCCCGATCTCCATTCCGGTGTCGGTGAGCACGCCCTCGCCGCCGAACAGTTCGACCGCGGCCTGGGCGGTACGGATGTTGGCCTCGCTCGTGAGGATCTTCGCCACCGCGGTCTCCGCGGTGGCCCTGTGCCCGGCGGAGACCGCCTCCCCCGCGAAGTGGAGGGCCTGTCGGGCGCTCTGGGTCGCTATGTGCATCTCCACGACGGTGTTGCGCACCCCCTGGAAGTCGGCGAGCGGCCGACCGAACTGGCGCCGGGCGCCGACCCGTTCCACGACCCGGTCCAGGCGGTGGCGCATCTCGCCCACGTTGATGACGAAGGCGATCAGGATCTCCCAGGTCATCACGCGGTCGAGGATCAGGAAGCCGGTCCCCACGCCACCGATGATGTTGGCTCTGGGGACACGGCATCCCGTCATGCGCAACCGTCCGAAGGGGGAGGTTCGCAGGGTCGTCTTGTCCAGCGGCGGACCGAAGTCCGCGCCGGGTGTGCCCCTGGGGACGAGCACGGCGCTCAGTCCGAGCGGGCCGGGGGTGTCGGAGGTGCGGACGTAGACGACCGCCAGGTCGGCGACCGGACCGTTGGTGACGTAGGTCTTGAGGCCGTTCAGTTCGATGTGGTCACCGTCGAGGCGACCGGTGGCGGACATGGCCAGCACGTCCGACCCGGTCTCGGGTTCGGTGATGGCGTGGCAGCCGATGGCCGTCCCGGCGGCGACCGACGGCAGGTGGTGGCGCCGGAGCCGGGGGCTTGCGAAACCGCTGAGCGCGAACCCGGTACTGGCGAGGTGGGTGGCCGCGCTGAAGTTCAGCCCGGAGTCGCGGACGGTGTAACCGAGGTCCTCGACCATGTGCATGAGGTCGGTGAGGGAGCAGGCGTGTCCGCCGACCTCCTCGGGCAGGCACGCGCCGAACAGGCCCGTGCCCGCCAACTCCCGCCAGGCGTCCCGGGAGAAGACCGCTCCGCGGTCCCGGTCGAGGTGGCCCTGGTTGATGGCGGGTGCCACCCGTTCGATGCGCTCGCGTATTCGGGCGGACGCGGTGTCCTTGCCTTGCGGCGGTGCCGCTGTGGTGCTCACCATGCTGTGCACGTCCGGTCAGTAGGAGGAGAACTCGAGTGATCCGAGGCTGTGCCGCTCATCGCCGCGGAGCGCGGGGGTGAACACGCTGACGAGCTCCAGGTCCTCGTGCTCGCCGGCGATCAGCAGGTGCGGGTCGTGCTTGTCCAGGGCGTAGAGGACGCCCGGGGAGAGGTCGATGCGCACACCGCCGTCCTTGCTCTCGATCAACCCGCTGCCCGCGATGCAGTAGCACGCCTCCAGGTGGTTCGCGTACTGGAGCCTGGAGACGGTCCCCGCCCGCACCACGGTGTGCGCGACGGTGAACCCCAGGTTGTCGTCCTCCACCAGCAGCCGGTCACTGGTTCCGTTGCCCCAGTCGACGGTCTCGGTCTTCTCACGGGAACGCTTGAACATGTCATTTCCTCTTTCTTGGTCTTCTGGCTTGGTCTTCTGGACGGCCTGTGGGACGGATCAGACCTGTTGCCCGGCATGGGATCCGATGAAATCCGCGATCGCGTCGATGGTGCGAAAATCCGCGGGGGAGATCTCGATGTCGGTGACGGGGATGGCGAAGGAGGACTGGATCCACTCCACGAGTTCGAGGAGGGAGAGGCTGTCGACGACACCGTTGGCGAGGAGGTCGTAGTCGCTGGGGATGCTCTCCCCCGCCAGGTCCGGGGCGTGGGCGGTCACGATGCGTTCCTGGATGCGGTCACGGATGTCGGTGGTCATACCGGCTGCCTTTCGAGGAGTCGTCGGATGGCACTGTTCCGGTCGGTCTTTCCCGTGCCGGTCACCGGAAAGGGTTCCGTGGTCAGGAACGTCCGGCTGGGTACCGCTGTCGGGTTCAGGGCCGAGGAGACGGCCGAGCGCAGGGCGAGGTTGGTCACGGCGGCCCCCGGCTCGACGAGTACGGCTGCGAGGAGCTCCCTGTCGCCGGAGCCCTTGCTCCGTACCGTGACCACGGCGTCGGCGACCCCGTTCTGGTGGCGCAGAACCGTTTCGATCGCGTCGAGGGACAGGCGCACACCGCGCACCTTGACCTGGCGGTCGCTCCGGCCGCTCAGGCGCAGCGTGCCGTCGGTGTCCGTGGTGACCAGGTCACCCGTACGGAACTCGCGCCGTCCCTCGGCGGTGCGCCACGCGTCGTTCGGGGCGTTGACGTACCCCAGCGCCTGGAAGGGGGTGGAGACGACCAGTTCACCGGTCCCGTCGATGCGGTGGTGGACCCCGTCGACGGGGTCGCCCAGCTCTCCGGCCGTCGCCCCGCGCAGGTCCAGGACGAAGCTGTCGTTGGTCTCGGTGCTGCCGTAGACGCTCCACAGCGCGGCGCGGGGGAAGGCCGCGTCCAGGTCGGGCAGGGTCTCCAGGGGATAGAAGTCACCGGTGGAGACCACCGTGCGGACCTGTGGTGCGGGGGTTCGGGCACGGGCGATGAGGGTGAGAACGACCGGGACGGCCTGGAGGAGGCTGACATTGTGCGTTCGGGCCGCCGCGGCCAGGGCCGCACCGTTGGTGAGGTCCTCCTGCGGGGCGAAGACGACCTGCCCGCCGGCGGCCAGGACCGCCCACACGTCCAGGGTGGCGATGTCGAAGTTGATCGGCGAGAGGCTGAGGGAGACGGTGTCGGTACCCAGGGCGAAGCGGGTGCGCGCCCAGCGGACGAAGCGGTCGACGCCGTCAGGGTCGTGGGCGACGATCTTGGGCCTGCCCGTCGAGCCGGAGGTGGTGGTCCACAGACCGTGCGCGTTCGGCAACCGCTCCGGGTCATCGGTGAAGGCGCGCAGGTCCCGGCTGATCCGGGCGGTGTAGTCGACACCCGCGTCGTGCGGGATCAGGAGTGCGGGACGTCGGCAGGCCTGAGCGGCCAGGGTGTCGATCACGGCCCGTCCGTCACGGCCGGCCCGCACGACGTGGACCTCGTCGGGGGGAGCGCCGGACACGGCCGCTTCCACTGCCGCGACCAGTTCCTCATAGGTCGTTTTCTCGTTGGCGAACCTCAGTGCCACGGCTTGTGGCCGATGGCGGGAGTGGTCTTGGACTGACGCCCAGACAGCGGGAGTAGCCACGGTTATCGGCTCCTCGGTTACGGGACCAGGGAATGTTATTCCACACATGCATGCTGTGAATGCAACGGCCTTTTCGGGCCGCTGCGGGGTACGGGGTTCTGCCTGGGTCGAGCGGCGGATCCGAAGATTCTTCGGCCGCCCAGAGCAGAACATAGGCAACGCTGCCACGGCTTGGCAATACCATTCGGAAAAGTTCCCGCGGACCGCTCCCGCGCACGAAGAACGGTAAACCCCGGACAAGGGGTCTCTCGTTTCCCAGGACCGTTTTTCGACCATGCGTGGACGAGGAATCGAGTGATCCTCGAGTGCGGTGCCGACGGGCCCGGTCCGCACCCGTGAGGCGTCCTGCGCGAAACCCGCGTCCGGCCTCGGCGGACGGGTTCGCGACCACGGAGGTGTCGGTGCGCCCCGCACGCCCGGCCGGCACCGCCCTCGCCCTGACGCCCCACTGCGAACAGGAGCGATATCTTCCACCACCAGCTCCGCACCACCCCTGGGCAGGCGGAGGTCACGGTCGGGGGCGCCGCCCTGGCAGCTTGGTGTCATTGCAGGAGCATGCCAGCCGATCGTGCTGACATCCCCCTCCCGGGCGTCGATCATGGAAATCAGGACGGCGGATCGAGAACACGGAGTTCTCGACCCGCCCGTCCGCGGAACAGATCCCGCAAAGAACACAGATCACCGTCGGAGCCGTGGACACCCTCGGCACACAGAAAGAGAAATGAAATCCATGAACAAGATCACGCATTTCTTCTGCGCAGTCGGCATCGCGGCCGTCGTCACGCTCGCAGGCGGCGGTTCGGCCCTCGCCCAGGACACCGCGCATTCCATGGACGAGCCGGCGCCCCCCGCCAGCGAGGGCGGCGCCGGCTGGCAGTGAACCCCGGGCACGGGGCCACGGCGAGGCGGAGCCATCGCCGGGGAGCCCGGAACCCACGTCCGGCATGTTGGCCACAGGGAGAGTTGACTTGGTGAACTTCACGATTCTCGGTGCGCTGGAGATCCTGAGGGAGAACCGGACGTGCACGCCCAAGGCGCCGAAGGTACTCCAGGTTCTGGCGCTGCTGCTCCTACGCGCGAACCATCCGTTGCCCAGGAGCGTCCTGATCAGGGAACTGTGGCGGGACCACCCGCCCAAGAGCGCGGTGACGACCCTGCAGACCTACATCTACCAGCTCCGCAAGGTCATCGAGCGGGCGGAGCTGTCCACGGACGAACCCGAAATCCTGGTCACCCGGTCCTCCGGATACCTGTTGCGGATCGACCCCGAACAGTTGGACGCGCTGGTGTTCCAGCGGCTGCTCGGTGAGGGGCGCCACCTCCTGGAGGAGGGCCGGCCCGACGCGGCTTCGAAGCGCCTGGGCGAGGCACTGGACCTGTGGTCCGGCCCGTGCCTGGCCCACGTCCCCCGCGGACCGCTGATCGGTTCCCACGCGGTCCGGTTGGAGGAACAGAGGCTGCACGCACAGGAACTGCGTATCCGGGCCGACGCCCTGCTGGGCCGCGACCGGGAGTCGATCGGCGAACTGCGGTCCCTGGTGATGGAGTATCCGCTGAACGAGTGGTTCCACTGCCAGCTCATCCGCGCGTTGAGCCGGGCCGGGCGCCGTGATGAGGCGCTGGCGACCTATCGGTGGCTGAGGCTGGCCCTCACCGAGGAGCTCGGTCTGGAACCCTCGCGCGAACTGCAGAGTCTGCACCAGGAGGTGCTCGGTGCGAGTCCGGTGTCCCTCACCCGCCGGCGGCGGCCGCACGTCCGACGGGACGCGCCCGTCTCCGTGGCGGCCGAATGAACCCCGCCGCCGAGCGGGCCGGGGTTCAGCTCACGTCCGCCCCTTCCGCGGCCCCGTCGAGGGAGGAGGTGTCGATCCAGCCCAGCGCGGTCGCGAGGACACCGGCCTGGAACCGGCTCCGGGCGCCCAGCCGTCGGCTGAGGTCCGCGGTGATCCGGCGCGCCGTGCGCACCGACACCCCGAGCTTGCGGGCGATGGTCTCGTCGGTGTTGCCCTCCGCCAGCAGGTTCACCACCGCCTGTTCCTGTGTGCTCAGGCCGTGCCGGCCGCGCGGAGCGTTGGATCCCAGGGGGCTGGCCTCGTCCCACACGTACTCGTACAGGGCCAGCAGGGCCGTGACGGCACCGGCGCCGCGCAGGACCAGGGCACTCGCGGAGGAGTCGTCGGGGTCCGTGGGGATCAGCGCGGTGGTGCGGTCGAAGAGGATCATCCTGGTGGGCAGGGTGGGTACCGTGCGGATCTGGGCGCCGAGCTCGACCAGTTGGGAGATGTGCCGGACCGTCTTGGGGTCGTTCATCACGCTGTCGAGGTAGATGTCCCGCAGCTCGACCCCTCGTTCGAGCAGCATCCGGTCCAGGGGAAGACTCGCCTCCAGGTTGTCCTGTGTCTGCGCGCCCCCGTCGGCGAACGTCCAGAAGGAGTGGCGGCATTCGTGCACGAACTCCTCGATCCGCAGCCGGATCGCGTCGATTCCGTGGAGCTGCTCGATGTCCGTGGCCGCGCGGATGCGGTGGCTCTCCTCGAACTCGGAGATCAACTGGGTGATGGCCGAGCGGGCGGTGGCCAGCTGCTGCTGCCGTTCCAGCAGGTCGGCCTCCTGCTGGCCCAACAGCGACTGCAGACCGAACTCGGGCCGTACCAGGATCAGTTTTTCGGGCTGTTCCCACGAACGCCGGATCAGGGACAGCCGGGCCAGTTCGTCGAGCGCCGACCGTACGCGTTCCACCGGCCAGTCCAGGAGGCGCCCGAGGTCGCTCACCCCGGCGCGGGGCTCGGCGAACATCGCGCGATAGACACTCACCGCGTCCTGATCGATTCCGATCGCTCCGAACACGACCTTCCTCCAGCCGTTTCCTCCCCGCCGAGCTCCTGAGCCACACGGCACGAAGAGCCTGCCGACGTATCGGCGCGGAGACGCGATCTTCACGGAATTTCCGTGGCAATCATAAAGTTCACGGGACGTGCTCGCAAGAGTTCTTCCTGATCGGTTCAGAACGAAAGTCGCCCCCTTACATCTTCCCTGTGGGGTGACAGTGCCCCAACGAACAGGTGGCGAATAACATGAGAATCGTGTGCCTGCGGTTGGCCGTCCGCGATCCTTTTCCCCGCCGGAAGATCCAGGCGGCGGTGTACGCCCGCTCCGGTCCCGGTGACATGTTGGAGCACTTCTATGTCGAAATGCGCGCCGACCAGGCAGAACTCGTCTTCTTCCTCCACGAGGACATCGGGGACCGCGCGACGAGGACCGTCCTGCGGCTGTGGGGAGACGTCGTGTGCGGCGTCCCCGCGCTGGGGGAGTGGACCGTACTGGAGGCCGGCCCCGTTCGCTTCGTCGACCCCGGCCCCCCCTGACCCATTCCCTTCGGGAACACGATGCGGCATCTGCGATACTCCGGTTGCGGTTCAGGCCCGCCCAGGAGGCTTATTCACAAGCCCCACGGGCAGACGCTTCACCCCTTGGGGACGGGGCGGCCGGACCACATCCGATCCAACGGGCGACATGGACGGTGACAGCGTTCCGGAAAAGGTGTGAGAACCGCTGGGGAGGTGTCTGTGCCCGAGGGCAGGACGTCCGTCGGGGCCGCTCAGCGGGACGCGTTCCAGTGCCCCGCCAGGTCCCGGTAGAGCGGGGAGTCGCGCAGCAGGGACCCGTGCGTGCCGAACGCCGTGCCCGCCCCGTCCAGGACAAGGATCCGGTCGGCCCGCAGCGCCGACGACAGCCGGTGCGCGATGACGACCAGCGTCGTGCCCGGCCGGTCGGCCAGCGCGTCCTCCGCGTGCGCTTCGGCAGCCGGGTCCAGGTGGCAGGTCGACTCGTCCAGGATGAGCAGGGGCGCCGGGGACACGTAGGCCCGGCCCAGGCAGAGCGCCTGCCGCTCCCCCGCGGAGAGCGTGCCGGGGTCCACCTCGGCACCCAGGCCACCGAGGCGGTCCACCAGCGGCCCAAGACGCAGCGCCGCCACCGCCCAGGCGATGCGGTCGTCCCCGGCGCCCGGTTCCAACTGGGCGAGGTTCTCCCGGACCGAGCCGGCGAAGACGTAGCCCTGTTGGGGGAGGAGTACCCGCATCCGGGACAGCTCCCGGGGAGGGCGCCCGGCCACCGGTCGTCCCGCCAACCGCACGGTGCCCTCGTCCGGGGTGTGCAGCCCGGACAGCACGTGCGCCAGAGTGGACTTGCCGATCCCGCTGGGGCCGACGATCGCGATGCGCTCCCCGGCCCCGACCGAGAGGTCGAAGTCCTCCACCAGGGGGCGCGTCCCCGCCCCGTAGGACACCCGTAGCCCGTGGCACCACACCGCCGGCGCCGGTCCCGGAGGGGGGAGGGCGCCCGTCCCGTGGTCACCGGCCCCCGCGGACCGGGGACCTTCTCCGTCGACGCCGTCCGCCTCCGCGGACACGAACCGGTCGAGGACCACCACGAGGCGGCTGCCCGCGGCTCCCACGGCGGTCATCATCGCCCGGAGCACCGGCAGCAGCGACTGCACGAGGTAGGCCAGGGCACCCATGAGCGCTCCCGTGGTGACCCCCTGGTCGCGGAGCCACGGTGTGGCGGCGAGCAGCAGGAGGACGGGAAGCTGCCCCGCCACGCCGAGCGCGAGCGTCCTCACCGCCGTCCACCGGGCCAGGGACCGCGTCGACGCGGCGGCCTCCTCGACCAGGACCTCGGCGCCCTCCACCGCCGCGCCAGTGGCCCCGCAGGCCACCAGGTCGCGCAGTTGGCCCCGCAGGCCTCCCGCACGGTTGGTGAACGCCTCGTCGGCGTCCAGGAACCGGCGTTGCGCCGCGGCCATGGGAGCGAGTGTCAGGAGGAAGAGCACCAGCCCGAGCAGTACGGGCGGTACCACGACCAGCAGCAGCTGGGGGGCGAGGGTGAGCATCCCCACGAGTGCCCCCACCGCGGTGAACAGGAAGGACCGCACCGTCAGGACCAGCCCGGCGAAGCTGTCCCGGGCGATCTCCGTCTGCTGGGTGAGCCGCGAGACCGCGGCTCGCTCTGCCCCCGCCGCCCGTGCGGGGTCGGCCACGGCCCTGCGCAGTGCCTGTCCGACCGCGCGCCGCACCAGCCCGTCCCGCAACGGTTCCACCAGCCCGGAGAGCTGGCCGAACACACCGCGCAGTACGGGTCCGGCCAGGAGGATCGAGCCCGCGGCGACGGCCAGCCACGCGAGGCCCACCGTGGGCTGCCCCGCCAGGAACCCCTGGTCCAGGGCGCGCGCCAGGCAGATCCCGACGAGGAAGGTCTGCACGGACTCCAACAGCGACCAGGCGCCCAGGCGCAGCAGTACCCGCCTGTGACGCCACAGGAAAGGCCGGGCGTGCGGCATCAGTCCGCGCAGCGTGCCCCGGCGGCGGCCGGTCGGCGGCGGGCGCCGGGTGCCCGACCCGACCGCCCCGGCCTCCTCCACCACCGTTGCGGGCCTCACCGGCTCCCCCGGTCGCCGGGGGCGTCGCCGTGGCCGAAGGCCGCGCGGTAGTCGGGGTCCCGCCACAGTTCGGCGTGTGTGCGCACGGCACGGACACGGCCGCCCTCCAGCCACACCACCAGGTCCGCGCGCGCCGCGGTGGAGAGACGGTGCGCGATGACGACGCGGGTGCCGGGACGGACCTCACACGCCAGCGCCCGGTCCACCAGCCGTTCGGTCGCCGTGTCGAGACTGGAGGTGGCGTCGTCCAGGATCATCAGCCTTCCGGCGTGGGCGAACGCCCGGGCCAGCCCCAGCCGTTGCAGCTCCCCACCGGAGAGCGGCGCCTCGTCCAGCGGTGTGGCGTACCCGCGGGGAAGCGCCCGGACGAAGTCGTCGGCCCCGGCCGCCCGTGCGGCCGACCGTACGCGTTCGACCGGAGCGGTCTCGGCCCCCGACGCGATCGCGTCCCCGACGGTGTCGCCCTGGAGCGACGGTCGCTCGAACGCGAACCCGACCTCCCGGCGCAGCACGTCGGCCGCCACGGCACCGAGGGGCACACCGTCCAGGAGGACCTCTCCCTCGTCGGGGGCGGTGAGCCGTCCGGCGACCGCCCCCAGCGTCGACTTGCCGGAGCCCGAACGCCCCACGACGGCCACCGTGAGGCCGCCGGGTACGCGCAGGTCGACACCGCGCAGCACCCACACGCCGTCGAGCGCCACCCCGACGCCGCGCAGCTCCAGGGTTCCGGGGCCGTCGGGAGGGAGTTTCGCCCGTCCGTGGGTCAGCGGGGGGACGCCGAGGAGCGCGTCCACGCGGCGGGCCGCCGTCCGACCGCGGACCAGCGCTTGGAGCGGGCCGGCCACCGACCCCAGCCCCCCGGCCAGCGCGGCGTACCGGGACAGCGCCAGCAGGTCGCCGACGCTGATCCTCCCGTCCGCCAGGCCGAACCCGCCGACCGCGAGCACGGCGGTGGTGAGCAGGGGCATGAGTACTCCGCTGCGCGCCATCGCGGAGCCGTGCACCGACCACATGCGCCGACCCTCCGCGCCGAGCTCGCCCAGGGGTAGCAGGACACGAGCGCGTTCCTCGTCCACCGTCCCGGCGGCGGCGATGGCGCGTGCGCCGCCCAGAGCGTCCGTCAGCCGCGTCGCGAGCAGGGACTGCACCCGCTGGTACCGGGAGATGCTGTCGGAGGAGTGGTGGGCGAAGGACCGCAGCAGCAGGACCAGGGCAGGGAGCCCCAGGACGAAGGCCAGTCCGGCCCAGGGGTCGATCACGAACAGCGCGACCAGGGCTCCGGCGGGGGCGAGGACCGACGCGGCGATCTGGGCCGCGCCGGCAGGGGCCGCGCCGGCCTCGGTGGCGTTCACCGAGAGACGGGTCGCCACGTCGCCGGGGGAGAACCGGCTCGCGTCCCGGGGCGCGGCGGCCAGCAGCCGCCGCACCGCCCGCAGCCGCAACCAGGCGGTGGAACGCGCGCCGACCGTTCCCGCCAACAGGGCGACGGCCGCGCCCAGCGCGACCTCGGCAGCTGTCAGGGCCACGGTCGCCGCCAGTGCGCGTCCGGCGTCCGGGTGGCCTTGCAGGAGCAGGTCGAGGGTGAGGCCGAGCACGGCGGGCAGGGCGAGCGAGGCGGCCGCCGCCGCGGCGGCGCACAGCAGGATTCCTGCGGTGCGTCCGGCGCTCGCCCGGGTGACGCGGGCGAGCAGGGCGTCCGCGGACCGTGTGACGCTGGTGTCGGTCATGCCGTCACGCGGGCGGGTGGGCACCATCCTGTCGCCTTCCTGCATGGCTCGTGGCAGAGCCCGGGGGGGGCCGCGGGGGCCGCCGCGCCCCGGGGGGGGTGCG
>NZ_JBHXQY010000124.1:0-16934 GCF_042716955.1 Nocardiopsis sp. NPDC058631
GAACACCTACGGCCGCGACGAGAACCCGACCTGGACCCACCTGGAGCGCGCCATCGGCGAGCTGGAGGCGCCGGGGCGGGATGACGTCGAAACGCTCGTTTTCGCCTCCGGCATGGCCGCCATCTCGTCCGTCCTCTTCTCGCAGCTGCGCGCCGGCGACACTGCCGTCCTGCCCGACGACGGCTACCAGGCGCTGCCGCTGGTCCGCGCCCACCTGGCGGCCCGGGTCGGCGGGCTCCTCCTCGTCCAGGCCGGTGTACTCCTGCCACTCGGTGCGGTCACCGCCCCCCTCGGCGTCACCGCCCCCCTCGGCGTCCTCGGTGACCGCCTCGGGGGAGGCGGACGGAGAGGCGTCGTCGGGCAGGTCGTCGGTCTCGTCGCTCACGGCGTCGATCGCCTCGGCGACCAGGTCCCTGACCTCGTCCCAGTCGGGGTTGGCGGTGTTGACCTGGGGCGGTGACAGCTGGAACGTGCTCATCCGCCCGGTGTCGGTGACCAGGTCGGCCAGCTCGATGAACGCGGGCACCTTGGACTGGGGGATGTCCGTGCTCAGCGTCCGCGCGGTGGCGCCGGCGAGTCTGCGGTAGCTGGTCAGGATCGTCCTCGGCTCGACCTGCTCGGTGACGTACTTGATCAGGCAGCCCTGGCGGCCCATGCGGCCGTAGTCGTCGCTGTTGACCCGGGAGCGCCCGTACCAGAGCGCCTCGTGGCCGTCGAGCTCGCGCAGGCCCGGCTCCAGGACCCCTCCGTGCACGCCGTAGGGGATCGGCTCCTCGATGCGCACCTCCACGCCGCCGATGGCGTCGATGAGGTCGCGGAAGCCCATCATGTCGACCATCGCGTAGTAGCCGATGTCCAGGCCGACGTTGTAGCCGACCACCTTCCTGAGGGTGTCGGCGGACGGGTCGCCCACGACCGGGTTGAGCGCCAGCTCGTCGGGCTCCTCGGCGACCGTCTGGTACACGTCGTTGAGGAGCAGGTCGAAACCGTACGGCTCGGGGTAGCGCTCCGCGAGGGTGCTGTCCTCCGGGAAGCGCACGTTCTCCAGGTTGCGGGGCAGGCCCACCAGGACGGCGTCACCGGTTCGGGTGTCCATACTGGCGACCATCATGGTGTCCGTGCGCACCCCGTAGCGGTTGTCCGCCGAGTCGGCACCGATCAGCAGGACGTTGACCCGCTCCGCCCCGTTCCAGGGGTCGGCCGCGTCGTGGGGCGGCAGCTCAGGGTCCTCGTCGCCGCTGAACACGTCGGCGAGGGTCTCATGGGCCGTGTAACCGCCGTGCAGGGCCAGTGCGGAGGGCGCCGCGATGGCCAGGCACAGCAGCAGGACCACCGCCCCGCCGAGCACCCGCCTGCCGAAGGGCACCCCCACGGGCCGTGTGATCGTCCAGGAGTGCAGGACGATCGCCATCCACAGGACCGCGACCACGAACACCAGGCCCATGGCGCCCAGCAGCCAGCGGCTCTGGACCGCCATCCCCGCGAGGAGGGCCATGGGCCCCGACTCGTGGGCGCCGATGCGCCAGGCCCAGACCGCCAGGGCCACGATCCCGGCCAGGTACAGGCCGAGGATCAAAAATCCCGCGATCCTGCGCCGCATGCGCAGGTGGGCCAGGCCCGGAAGGGGGACCGACGCCGCGGTCCACAGCAGTGCCCGCCCCGTACTCAGGCGTGTGGGCGCCTCGTCCCGCTGATCGTCCTCCGCTGCCACCGACGATTCCTCTCCAACATCGGGGCGGCTGGGTCCGCCCCGTTCCGTTGTCCCCCGCCACCCTCGCCGCGCGATGGTCGCGCCCCGGGGCCCGGTTCTGTGCCCGCGACCCCTGTCAGGTCCGCGCCCGGCGGAGGCCGCCTGGAACGCTCCCGGGCGGCGCCCGTCTACTCGGACGCTCGGTGCGGGCCGCCTCGCGCCCCTCGGGGCGGGTGTGCCCTTCGGTGTAGGTCGCGCGGACCCGCCTGAACAGTCTGGCGCTTTGTGAGAGTTGTGGGCACGACTACTCACTCAGGAGGGATGTTCTATACAAGTCTGTTATGTGTTCTCGACGTCATGGATGGGGGATTGGGTGATGCTTTCGGGTCGATCAAAGGGGTGAATCAACCGATTTCTTTCGCGATCAGTAGTGAACGGGCGCCACAGCTGCGATGATCTGGCCGCAGGAGGGGGCGTCGCCCGGGGGAAGGGCGACGACATGGGAACGAAAGGCACCATCGTGCTTGATGCGGTTGACGCCGCGCTTATGCGCGCGTTGCAGGGGGACGGCAGAGCGACGTTCCAGGCGCTGGCTGACGGAGTCGGCCTGTCCCGGACGGCGGTACGCGCCAGAGTGCGCCAGCTCGTCCATTCGGGGGCGATCCGGATCGTGGGGGTGCTGCACGCCGGAGTCGTGGGCATGGAGGTCCTCGGTCATGTGTCTTTCCATGTCAGCGGCCCCGTGGGGCCGCTGCTGGAGGCACTGGGCGAACGCGAGGCGGTGACCTTCGCGGCGCAGTCGGCCGGGAGGTTCCCGGCCGTCGCGCAGGTGCGGGTGGCCGATGACGGCGCCCTCACCAAGGAGCTCACCGATCTGCGCTCGCTGGAGGGAGTGGACGGCGCGGAGGTCTTCCGCGCCAACGCCGTCTTCAAGGACGCCCACAGCAGCGTGCGGGAACTACGCGACATCGAGTTGGACGCCCTTGACTGGCGCCTGGTTCGCCAGTTGCTCAAGGACGGCAGGGCCTCCTACGCGGACCTCGCCCGTCAGGTGGGGCTGTCGCAGGCGGCGGCCCGATCCCGGGTCGTGCGGCTCCTGAACTCGGGCGTGGTGCACGTGACCGCGCTCGTGGAGCCCTCGGCGGTGGGGGCCAACGAGCAGCTGGGCTTCGGCCTGCGCTGTCGGGGCGACGCCGAGGCGCTGGGCTCCGCGCTGGCGAACATGGCCCGGATCTCCTTCCTGGCCAGCGGCTTCGGCCGTTACGACATCATCGGCACCCTCACCGCCCCGGACCGCTGCCAGCTGGTGGAGGCTCTGGAGTCGGTGCGGTCGGCGCCGGGGGTGGGCTACGTGGAGACCTGGGAACACCTGTCGGTGCGCAAGGAGCGCAGGGGCGGGGAGCGACCGGTGGAGTGGATCACCGGCTGAACGGGACCGCCCGGTCAGACCGGCCCCGACCCGACTCCGGTCCGGTCGGGGCCGGTCCCGTGTGTGACACAGGGTGGGAGGCCGCGCGCGCTCCGCGCCTGACTGTAACCAGCGGTAACATTTTTACGTGTTTCCGCCACGTATGGCTTGCGTCACGCTTAAGTTACCCGTGAGTATGGAGGGGGTCGGTTGGAACCGGCCGCACCGGGCGCGGGTGTAGTGGGAGGCTGACGTGGCGCTTGCGAATACGTTGACGGCTGTGGGAACGGTGGCGCTGGCCCGCTGTGGCGGCCGGCCGTTCGGTACGCACCTGTTCTCCGTCTGGCCGGGGGCCGCGTTCGCCGCGGCCGCCTTCCCTGTGCGCTGTACACCGGGGGACAACCTCGCGCTCCACGTGGCGGTGGCCCAGGCGCCGCCCGGAGCGGCCCTCGTCGTGGACGTGGCCGGGGAGTCCGAGTACGGCTATGTCGACGAGATCCTCGCCGTCGCCGCCCGGACCCGCGGGGTGAGCGGCATCGTCCTGGACGGCTGCGTCCGCGACATCGCCGCCATCGCGCGCTGTGAACTCCCCGTCTTCGGAGCCGGGGTCGCGGTCCGTGAGGCGGGCCACGAGGCGGGCGGTTCCGTGGGTCGGGAGATCAGCATGAGCGCGAGCGGTCCCGTACCCCTGCCGGTGCGCCGCGGCGACTGGATCGTCGCCGACGACGACGGAGTGGTCTGCCTGCCCCGGGGGCAGGTGAGCGCCATCATCGCCGAGACCATGAGCAGTCTCTCCCGGGAGCAGGAGATCATCGACGCCGTGTACGCGGGGGAGAGCACCCTGGACCTGCTCGGACTGGACCCGTCGCGGGTCTCGGGCTGGGAGGGTGCGGCCGACCGCGCGGCCCGGCCCCTCGGGGGGCGCTCCCGGGCACTGGAGGCCGTGCGCCGCGACACCGCCGCGCGCGCTGTCGAGGGCCACTCGGGGGCTGGCCGCCCCAGGGCCGCGCCCCGTCCGGCGGTGGGCGAGGCCTACCGGGGCGACTGAGCCCGCGGAACCCGTGAGCGCGCGAACGGCCCGGGACGGTCCTGGCGGACGGTCCCGGGCCGTTCGTTTCGCGCGGTGGCACCGAGGACGCGCGGGCGGGAGCCCTCTCGGGCACGGTCCGCGGTTCAGTCCTCGGTGAGGGAGAGCAGCTCGTCGATGTAGCAGGTCGCCTCGCGGGCGGCCGCGGAGGCGTCGGCGGCGCGGATCGCCTCGGTCAGCTTGGAGTGGTCCACCCCGTCGGTCGCGGACGAGGGCTGGTTCGTGGCCACGTTGTTCTGCTCGTACGCGGTGTGCGCGATGCTCGCGTACACGACCTGGGCGATGTCGTCGTACAGGTCGATGAGCAGGGTGTTGTGGGTGGCGTTGACGACCGAGCGGTGGAACGTGAAGTCGGCCTCCACGAACGCGCTCATGTCGTGGTCGCGCCAGGCGGCCTCGCGCAGGGCCATCGCCCGGTCGATGGCGGCCATGTCCTCGTCGCTGTGGCGCAGGGCGGCCAGCCTGGCCGCCTCCACCTCCAGGGCGCGGCGCACCTCCAGGTTCTCCCGCAGGCGGGAGCGCTCCAGCCTGCGGCGCAGGGCGCCGCCGAGCTCGCTGGAGGCGCGGACGAAGGTGCCCGCGCCCTGGCGGATCTCCAGCAGGCCCGCGTGGGCGAGGGCGCGGACGGCCTCACGTACGGTGTTGCGGCCCACCTCAAGCTGGTCGGAGAGTTCCGACTCGGTGGGGATGCGGTCGCCGACGGCCCATTCACCCGAGTCGATCTGTGCTCGTAACTGACTGATGACCTGGTCTACGAGACCGGTCCGGCGTGTCGAGGCGAGGGGCACGCGTTTACCTCCTAGGGGCGGGTCGCCGGATGACTGGGCCAGCGCACAGGTACGGAACGGTTAAGGCCGGAGCTTAGACCAGTTACCGTCGGGAATTGGCCTCGAACGGTAATGCGTTATCCTCATGAAGTACATCCGGTCATCCCACGAATCTGCGAGTCGCCTTCCATGAGCGCCGGATCAGCGCCCCACACGCCCACGACGAGCGGTCCCCCCGCAGGCAGGATCGCCGACCCCCGCCCTCCGCGGGCCGTCCTCCTGCTCATCGCGGCCGGGATCGCCCTCGCCGCCCTCAACCTGCGCACCGCGATCACCAGCGTCGGGCCCGTGCTCGGCGAGGTCACCAGCGGACTCGGGATGACCGCGGTCGGCGCCGGTGTGCTCACCACGCTCCCCGTCCTGTGCTTCGCCCTCTTCGGCGGCCTCACCCCCCTCCTGGCACGACGCCTGGGAGAGCACCACTTGCTCGTCTACGCGCTGACCGCCCTCACCGT
The DNA here is from genome assembly GCF_042716955.1 of Nocardiopsis sp. NPDC058631. Classification (NCBI taxonomy): domain Bacteria; kingdom Bacillati; phylum Actinomycetota; class Actinomycetes; order Streptosporangiales; family Nocardiopsidaceae; genus Nocardiopsis; species Nocardiopsis sp. NPDC058631. Next base: position 5,468 of record NZ_JBHXQY010000124.1, read on the forward strand.
GGGCCTCGCCACCCGCGCGCTGGCGCCCGAACCCTGGATGTTCCTCGCCCTGAGCGCCGTGGCACTGTCCGGTGGCGCGATCGGCAATGTCATCCTCCCCGCCCTGGTCAAGCAGCATTTTCCCGAGCGGGTCGGGCTCATGACCACCGTGTACACCACCGCCCTGGCCCTGGGGACCACCATCGCGGCGGCCTCCACCGTCCCCCTGGAGCAGTCCACGGGTGAGTGGCGGATCGCCCTGGGCGCCTACGCCCTCTTCGGTGTCGTCGCCGCCGTGCCCTGGCTGCTGGCGCTGCGCCACGAACCCGCCCCCGGCGACCCCTCCCAGGTGCTGGGCTTCCGCCAGGTCCTGGGCACCGGCATCGGACTGCAGGCCGTGCTGTACTTCGGCACGCAGTCCTCGGTGGCCTACATCATGTTCGGCTGGTACGCGCAGATGCTGCGCGACGAGGGCATGGACCCCCAGACGGCGGGGCTCGCCCTGTCCTACCTCACCGTCCTGGGCATCCCGATGTCGCTGGTGCTGCCCACACTGCTCACCCGGTTCCGCGACCAGCGCCCGTTCGTGGTCGTGTTCGCCGCCGCCTACCTCTCGGGCCTCGCGGGGCTGTGGTTCTCCCCGCTCGCGGGCGTGTGGGTGTGGACGACCCTCGTCGGCGTCGGCATGGGCAGCTTCGTCTTCGCCCTGACCGCGTTCGCGCTGCGCACCCGCACCGGCGCCGGAACGGCGGCCCTGTCGGCGTCCAGCCAGAGCCTGGGCTACCTGATGGGCGGCGCGGGCCCCTTCCTTTTCGGCCTGTTGCACGAGACCAGCGGGGGCTGGCACGCTCCGCTGCTCCTCGTGGTGGCCCTGGTATCGGTCAACCTGGGCGTGGGACTCCTGCTTGGCAGGCCCGGCTACCTGGAGGACGCCATCAGGGAGCGCGCGGTCAGAAGGGCAGCCAGTCGATCCGGCCGATGAGGTACACGGACCCGACGAACGCCACGATGTCGATGACGGTGTGCGCCACCACCAGCGGCATCACCCGTCCGTAGCGCAGGTAGAACCAGCCGAAGACCAGCCCCATCACCAGGTTGCCGAAGAACATGCCCACCCCCTGGTAGAGGTGGTAGAAGGCCCGCAGCACCGAACTCGCCAGCACCGCCTTCCACGGCGCCCAGCCGAGCTGCCCCAGGCGGTGCAGCAGGTAGCCGACGACGATGACCTCCTCCAGGACGCCGTTCTTGGCGGCCTGGAGCACGAGGACGGGCACGTCCCACCAGTTGCCGTCCAGGGTGCTGGGCACGATCGTCAGCGTCAGCCCCAGGTTCCAGGAGACCACGTACACGGCCAGCCCGCCCGCGCCGATCAGGGCGGCCAGGGCGGCGCCGGTGCCGAGGTCGAACCCGGGACGGCGCACGTCGAAGCCGATCGTGCGGGACGACTCACCCGACCTGCGCATGAGGTAGGCGACCAGCAGCACCGGGGTCAGGGAGAAGGCCAGCGAGTACAGCTGACGGGACAGGTCCAGCCAGGGGCGGGCGTCGGCGCGCGGGTTCACCAGGCTCGCGGTCTGCTCGGCGAGCGACCCGGGCGCGGTCAGCACACCCGCGAAGGAGATGATCGCGGAGAGCGCGGCGGCGCCGAGGGAGAGCGCGAGGACGCACACGACCTCCCAGCGCAACAGGCCCCTGTCGGGCAGGGCTGTGGGGGAGGGCGGCGTCCCCGCGTCCTCGGCGGCGTGCGGTGTGCGGGTCTTGTCGGTCACGCGTCGCAATCTACGCGCTGTCCGGCGGACGCGTGACCGGGGGGTTCAGGGGCGGGACGTCCTCGCGTCAGTCCTCGTCGTCACCTTCGTCGTCGCCGCCGTCCTCATCGTCATCGCCTTCGTCATCTTGGCCCTCGTCGCCGTCCTCGTCGTCACCCTGTTCCACGTCCACGTCCGGAAGGACGTCGTCGCAGGCGGCGGTACCCAGGACCACGAACGCGGCCAGGGCGCCCACGGCGAGGAAGCGGCGCAGGACGGACAGCGCCGACAGGAGGGGGTCGAGGAGTTTCACGGATGCCTCCGGGTCTCGTGGCGGGCCGGCGGGCGCCGACCCCGCGCGGTGGCCAGCCTAGGGCGTCTTCCGCGACGGCGAACATGCGGCGGGGGCGCCCGGAACCGGGCACGGACAAGCCGCCGGCCATACGCGTGTGACACGGACCGCGTATGGCCGACGGCGAGGAAGTGTTCTTTGGAGGTTTTCGGGTCGGCGAGCGGCCGTCCAGGCGATCTCTCGCAAGGCGATGTGCGACGTTCAGCCTGGTTGTGCTTCACGAGCGCAGAGGCGCGGCGAGAGGAAGCCTGGTGGACGCGAGCCCGGAAAGATACAAAAAACACGACCTGGGGGGCGGAGTCCGTCCCGCCCCGCCCCAGCCACGAAAGCGGGGAGGGACGAACTCCTGGGAACGGAGACCAGGTCAGTGAGCCGCTGAGAACTGGTCTTCCTCTGTGGAACCGGTGAGAGCCGTGGTGCTGGCCTCAGGTGCGATGGTCGTGCTGATCGCGTCGAAGTAGCCGGTGCCGACCTCGCGCTGGTGGCGGGTGGCGGTGTAGCCCTCGGCCTCGGACGCGAACTCGGCCTCCTGGAGCTCGACGTACGACGTCATCCCGTTCCGGGCGTAGCCCTTGGCCAGGTTGAACATCGAGTGGTTGAGCGAGTGGAAGCCCGCCAGGGTGATGAACTGGAACTTGTAGCCCATGTGGCCCAGCTCGCGCTGGAACTTCGCGATGGTCGCGTCGTCCAGGTGCCGCTTCCAGTTGAAGGACGGCGAGCAGTTGTAGGCCAGCATCTGGTCCGGGTACTCCGCCTTGATGCGCTCGGCGAAGTCGCGGGCGACCTCCAGGTCGGGGGTCGCGGTCTCCATCCAGAGCAGGTCGGAGTGCGGGGCGTAGGCCAGGCCGCGGGCGACGCAGGCGTCCACGCCGTTGCGGAAGCGGTAGAAGCCCTCGGCGGTGCGCTCGCCGGTGACGAAGGGCTGGTCGCGCTCGTCGATGTCACTCGTGATCAGGGTCGCGGCCTGGGCGTCGGTCCGCGCGATGACGAGGGAGGGGACTCCGGCGACGTCCGCGGCCAGGCGGGCGGCGTTGAGCGTCTTGACGTGCTGGCCGGTCGGGATGAGGACCTTGCCGCCCAGGTGGCCGCACTTCTTCTCGGAGGCCAGCTGGTCCTCCCAGTGCACGCCGGCCGCGCCGGAGGCGATCATGCCCTTCATCAGCTCGTAGGCGTTGAGGACGCCGCCGAAGCCGGCCTCGGCGTCCGCCACGATCGGGGCGAGCCACTCGGGTGCGGTGTCGTCGCCCTCGGACCAGGTGATCTGGTCGGCGCGCAGCAGAGCGTTGTTGATGCGGCGGACCACGGCCGGGACCGAGTTGGCCGGGTAGAGGCTCTGGTCCGGGTAGGTGCTGCCGGACAGGTTCGCGTCGGCGGCGACCTGCCATCCGGAGAGGTAGATGGCCTTCAGGCCGGCGCGGACCTGCTGGACCGCCTGGTTGCCGGTGAGGGCGCCGAGGCTGTTGACGTAGTCCTCGGTGTGGAGCAGGTCCCAGAGGCGCTCGGCGCCACGGCGGGCCAGGGTGTGCTCCTCGGTGACCGAACCGCGGAGCTTGACCACGTCGTCAGCGGAGTAGGTGCGCTCGATACCGGCCCACCGGGCGTTGGTCTCCCAGTCGCGCTGGAGTTCGGCGCTGGCTTCCTGACGTCGAGCGCTGGTGCTCATGTTCGTTCCCGCCTTACGTGTAGTCCCCAAGGTGTTCACACCGGTCGAGGGTGGTCCTGCCAGGGCCAGGGGCTGAGCCCTGGGTGTATGTTCCCCGCCGGTAACTATGATTCTTGGGGAAGATCCAGAGCTTTTCCACTCGAAACCGTGCGAAGATCGGCGATTCTTTCCGTAGGATGAAGCCATGGCGTACTTTGGTGCTGAAGAAATACCGTCTTTGACAGGTGACCTAGATCTCGTCACCTTTGGCCAGCGGCTCCGCCACCTGCGGCGCGCACGGGGCCTGACCCTCTCTGACCTGGGGCAACGTGTCGGGAGGGCACCCTCCCAGCTCTCCCTCCTGGAGAACGGCAAGCGCGAGCCCAAGCTCTCCCTCCTCACCTCCCTGGCCTCCTCGCTCGGCGTCTCCGTCGAGGAACTCCTCTCCAAGCAGCCGCCGAGCCGCAGGGCCCAGCTGGAGATCTCCGTGGAGGAGGCGCAGCGCGACTCCCTCTACCAGGAGCTCAACCTGCCGCACCTCAAGGTCGGCAAGAGGGTCCCCAACGACGTGCTCGAACACATCGTGGGCCTGTACGACGAGCTCAAGAGGCGCCACGCCAAGCCCACGGCCAGTCCCGAGGAGGCCAGGCGGGCCAACGCCGACCTGCGCCGTCAGATGCGGGAGCGCGGCAACTACTTCGAGCAGATCGAGAAGGCGGCCACCGAGACCCTGAACGCCGTCAACTACACCGCGGGCGCCCTCTCCCAGGGGCAGATCCTCGCGATCGCGACGCACCACGGGTTCAGCCTCAAGTACGTGCAGGACCTGCCCCGCTCGGTGCGCTCCCTCACCGACCACGTCAACCGGCGGATCTACCTCAAGCGCGAGACCACGCTGGGGATGCACAGTCCGCGCACGATCCTCCTCCAGACCCTCGGCCACGTCGTGCTCGGTCACAACCAGCCCCGGGACTTCGGCGACTTCCTGCGCCAGAGGGTCGAGGTCAACTACTTCGCCGCCGCCGTCCTCATCCCCGAGAGCACGGCCGTCACCTACCTCCAGGAGGCCAAGCACGCCCGCGACCTCTCGGTGGAGGACCTGCGCGACGTCTACTCGGTCTCCTACGAGATGGCGGCCCACCGGTTCACCAACCTGGCCCACCGGCACCTGGACCTGGTCTGCCACTTCATCCGCAACGACGAGACCGGCATCATCTACAAGGCCTACGAGAACGACGGCCTGGTCTTCCCCACCGACGAGACCGGCGCCATCGAGGGCCAGCGCATGTGCCGCCAGTGGTCGGGGCGCCAGGTCTTCGCCTCCCCGGACCGCTACTCGATCTACTACCAGTACACCGACAAGCCCAACGGCACCCACTGGTGCGTGGCGCACGTGGACCCGAGCCGGGAGCGCAACTTCGCCATCACCCTGGGTGTGCCCTACAAGGAGTCGCGCTGGTTCCGCGGGCGCGAGACCACCAACCGGACCCAGTCCAACTGCCCCACGGGCGAGTGCTGCGTGCGTCCGCCCGCGGACCTGGCCGCGCGCTGGGAGGGCAACGTGTGGCCCTCGGCCCGCGCTCACTCGCACGTCCTCTCGGCCCTGCCCTCGGGGACCTTCCCGGGTGTGGACGAGCACGACGTCTACACGTTCCTGGAAAAGCACAACGGGGACGGGCGGAACTGACGGCCCCGGCGGTGCGGGAGCGGAGAAGGACGAGGGGCCGGGACGGAAGTCCCGGCCCCTCTGCGCGGTCCGGTGGAGGCAGGTCCGGGCGCGGCGGGCGATTGTGCCTGACAGATCCTGCTGTTACCGTTGGTAACACGTATTGGCCGTCCCTCCTCCCCCGGAGGGGCCGACGAAGGATGTAAGAGCATGAGTGAGGCCACCGCCCCCGCCTTCAGCCTGGAACTGAGCGAGGACGTCCGCGACGTCCGGGACTGGGCGCACGGGTTCGCCGCCGACATCATCCGCCCCGCCGCCGCCGAGTGGGACGAGCGTGAGGAGACCCCCTGGCCGATCATCCAGGAGGCGGCCAAGATCGGCCTGTACTCCCTCGACTTCTTCGCGAACCAGTGGCTGGAGCCGAGCGGTCTCGGCATCCCCGTCGCCTTCGAGGAGCTCTACTGGGGCGACCCCGGCATCGCCCTGTCCATCACCGGCACAGGGCTGGCCGCCGTGTCCGTGGCATCCACCGGCACCCAGGAACAGCTCTTCGAGTGGGTCCCGCAGATGTTCGGCAGCGCCGACGACGTCAAACTCGGCGCGTTCTGCTCCTCCGAGCCCGACGCCGGCTCCGACGTCTCGGCGATCAGGACCCGCGCCGTCTACGACCAGGCCAAGGACGAGTGGGTCCTGAACGGCGTCAAGACGTGGGCGACCAACGGCGGCATCGCCGACGTCCACGTCGTCGTCGCCTCGGTCGAGCCCGAGTTCGGCTCCCGCGGCCAGGCCTCCTTCATCGTCCCCCCGAACACCCCCGGCCTCTCCCAGGGCCAGAAGTTCAAGAAGCACGGCATCCGCGCCTCCCACACCGCCGAGGTCGTCCTGGACGACGTCCGGGTCCCCGGTTCGTGCCTGCTGGGCGGCAAGGACAAGCTCGACGAGCGGCTCGCCCGCGCCCGTGAGGGCCGCAGCTCCAAGGGCCAGGCCGCCATGAAGACCTTCGAGGCGTCCCGGCCGAGCGTCGGCGTGATGGCGGTCGGCACCGCGCGCGCCGCCTACGAGTACGCCCGCGACTACTCCACCCAGCGCGAGCAGTTCGGCCGCCCGATCGGCGACAACCAGGGCGTGGCCTTCCTCCTCGCGGACATGGCCACCCGGATCGACGCGGCGCGCCTGCTGGTCTGGCGCGCCGCCTGGATGGCCCGCAACGGCAAGGACTTCACGAACGCGGAGGGCTCCATGAGCAAGCTCTACGCCTCCGAGACCGCCACGTTCGTCACCCAGAACGCCCTGCGCATCCTCGGGGGGAACGGCTACACGCGTGACTACCCCGTGGAGCGCTGGCACCGCGACGCCACCATCTTCACGATCTTCGAGGGTGCGAGCGAGATCCAGAAGCTCATCATCGGCCGTGCCGTCACGGGCCTGCCGATCCGGTGATGTCGGACGCGGTGGGCCACACGGTCCTCGCCGGGGCCGCGCCCGCGGGGCCGGAAGCGGCGGCCCCGCCTGCGCGCCCCTCAGCCCCTCGCTGCCCCCGCACCCCCTCCAGGGCGTCCGGCCTCCCCCAGTCGCTCCGCCCTTCCGGGCGGCGGTGACAGCAGACGCCGCGCGGAGTCCGCCGCCAGCTCCTCGATTCCCTCGGGGATCCCCGCGCCACCGGGCAGGTGGCGCCGGACCAGGGCGAGCGGCAGGTCGACCACGGCCAGCAGCACCCGCTCCCGGGAGCGCGCCTCGTCCTCGCCCGGTTCGCGCAGACCGTCCGCCACCCGGGCCAGGAGTTCGCCCACCCCGGCGTTGGCCGACTCCCACCGGGCGCGGTCGGCCTCGGGCCAGTGGGGCGCCTCGAAGTCGGAGGGCCGGTGCAGCAGGACCCGAGCCCGTTCGGGATGGGCGCGGCTCCAGGAGACCACGTGGCGCGCCGTGTCCACGGCCGCACCCAGGGCGGGCCCGGCGGACAGGGACTCGCGGCACCCCGCCTGGAAGGACTCCAGGGCGCGCAGCCACACGGCGGCCAGGAGTGCGGGCCGTCCGGGAAAACGGTGGTAGAGGGAGCCGCTGGGAGCCCCGGCCCCCCTCGCCACGGCCGCCATCGTCACCGCAGCCGGGCCACCCCCCGCGGCCAGGGCGGTGGCGGTCTCGACCAGGTCGTCGGTGCAAAAGCGCGCGGGTCTACCCATGTCCTGGAGACTATGCTCTACTCCTTTTAGAGACATCTCTCTAAAAGGAGTGCGCATGGACGTGTACAACCTGCACGAACGCCACCTGCCGGTCGCCCCCGGCCAGGTGGGAGCCCTGCTGGACAGTCTGGCCGCAGGATCCGACGACCTGCTCTGGCCGCGGGGCGACTGGCCCCCGATGCGCCTGGACCGGCCCCTCGCCGTCGGTGCCCGGGGAGGGCACGGGCCCGTCCGGTACACGGTGGAGGAGTACGTCCCCGGACACCACGTGCGCTTCCGGTTCCGGGCCCCGCGCGGCTTCGACGGCTTCCACGAGTTCACGGTCCACCCGACCCCCTCGGGCGGCACCGCCTTGCGTCACCTGCTCGCCATGCGCGGTCGTGGTCCCGCACGCCTGACCTGGCCGCTGGCGTTCCGTACCCTGCACGACGCCCTGCTGGAGGACTGCCTGGACCGGGCCGAACGCGTGCTCACCGGAACGGTGGCCGCCCCCGCGCGGTGGGGTCGGCGCACACGCCTGCTGCGCCGCCTGTTCGGGACGCCCGGCCGCGCCACGACCGGCCGTGCCCCGGTCGGCCAGGGGTAGCGGGCGCTCCCGGCGCCATCCCCCTGCCGGACCGCTCCACGACCGGCCGGGGGGCGGACCGTCCGGCCGAGCACACCCTGGCGGCGCCGAACAACCGACGCCTACCCTGGCGTCATGAACGCCACCACGGGCAACGGCGCCCCCACCATCACCATCCCCGCGGCCTACAACGGGCCCGACGGGTCGGGTAACGGCGGCTACACCGCCGGCCTGCTCGCCTCGCGGCTCACGGCCGCCGGCGGTCCCGCAGTCCAGGTCACCCTGCGCACTCCTCCTCCCCTGGACCACCCGCTGACGGTGGCGGGCGACCCTGTCACCGGACTCCGGCTCACCGACCCGGCCGTGGGGGAGGCGGAGCGCAGCCACCTGGTCGCCGAGGCCCTGTCCGTCGACCTTCCCGGCGGCCCCGCAACCCCCGCCATCCCCGGCGGTCCGGTCCGCGTCACCGAGGCACGGGAGGCCGAACGCCGCTACCCCGGGCTCACCGACCACCCCTTCCCGCACTGCTACAGCTGCGGCCCCGAGCGTGCCGAGGGCGACGGCCTCCGCCTGTTCGCCGGTTCCGTGCGCCCGGGCACCGGCCCCGACGGGGCCGGGAACACCGTCGCCTGCACCTGGACCCCGCTCCCCGGACTGGACGACGGGAGCGGTGCCACGGCACTGCCCCAGGTGTGGGCCGCGCTGGACTGCCCCGGCGGCTGGTCCAGCGACGTGGTCGGCCGCCCCGCCCTGCTCGGACGGTTCACGGTCCGGGTCGCCGAGGCGCCCCGTGTCGGCAGGACCCACGTCGTGATGGGTCACCTCGCATCGGTGGACGGGCGCAAGATCCACACCACCAGCGCGCTCTTCGACGAGACGGGCAGGACCCTCGCCCGCGCCGCCGCCACCTGGATCGCGCTCCAGCCCTGATCCGCGGATCGGCCGATCCGACGCCCCACCTCGCGGAACCGCTACCGTGAACCCTTGTGGCACTCGAACACCCGCGCCCGAACGCGCCGACCGACACCCCCGACGCCTCCGACACGCCCGCGCCGGAGGTCCTCCCGGCACGCGGGCGGCGCGGAGGCCGGGGGCGCGACCCCGAGCGGCGCCGCACCATCCTGGACGCCGCCGACCGCGTGATCCAGCGCGACGGCCCGGACGCGTCGATGCTGGCCATCGCGGCGGAGGCCGGGATCAGCAAGCCGATCCTCTACCGCCACTTCGGGGACAAGGGCGGCCTGTACCGTGCACTGGCCCAGCGCCACGTCGACCCGCTCATCGAGCGCATCCGCGAGGAGCTGCACCAGCACACCCGGTTCGAGGTGAGGGCGCGGGCCACCGTCGGCGCGTACCTGTCGATGATCTCCCAGAACCTCAACCTCTACCGGTTCCTCATGGACCGGGCCACGTCCGAGGACTCCCGCATGCGTGGCGACCTGGGCATGATGGTGCGCCGTCTCGGCGAGGAGCTCGCCGAGCAGCTCCTCACCGAGACGCGGGTCGCCGGCCGGCTGCGGTCCCAGATCGTGGCGCACGCCGTGGTCGGCATGGTGCAGGCCGCGGGGGAGTGGTGGCTGGAGCACCCCGAGGTCAGCGAACAGGAGATCATCGACGACCTCACCGACGCGGTGGTCGGTGCCATCAGGGGCGGGCGGGACTGAGTATCCCGAGCGGGGCGGGGTCCGCCCGAGCGGGGACTTTCCGGCAATCTGCCGGAAACCCTTGACCTGGAGCGCACTCCAGGTCCCATGCTTCTCTGCATGAGGGACTACTACACGCCGGGCGAGGTCGCCGAGAGGTTCGAACTGACCCTGGACACGCTGCGCTACTACGAGAAGGCGGGCCTGCTGCGGCGGGTGGAGCGCTCGCCCAGCGGGCACCGCCGCTACAGGACCGACGACGTGGAGCTCCTCCACCTGGTCAGGTGCCTGCGCGACACGGACATGCCCATCGCCCGCCTGCGCGACTTCGCCGAGCTGGTCCGTGCCGGGGAGCACACGGTCCCCGACCGCCTGGACGCCCTCCAGAGCCACCAGCGCCGGCTGGACGAGCGCATCGCCGAGCTGCGCGACCGCCAGTCCGTCATCCAGCACAAGATCGACTACTACCTCGGCGTCCTGGCCGAGCGCACCCCCGAACGGGTCGAGGAAACCATCTGATGCGCCACACCACCATCGGCGACCGCCGAGTCAGCGCCCTCTGCCTGGGCGCGATGAAGTTCGGAAGCCAGACCGACGAGGCGACCTCCGCCGCACTGCTCGACCGCTTCGTCGAGGCCGGGGGCACCTTCGTGGACACCGCCGACTGCTACCAGTTCTGGGTGGAGGGTTTCGAGGGGCACGAGAGCGAGACCTTCCTGGGCAAGTGGCGCCGTGAGCGGGGGATCACCGACGAGGTCGTGATCGCGACCAAGCTCGGGGCGCAGCCCACCGTTCCCGGGACGGGCCCGAAGACGCGCGAGGGGCTGTCGGCCGCGGCCGTCGCCAAGGCCGCGGAGCGCAGCCGCGAGCGCCTCGGCATGGAACGGCTCGACGTGCTCTACGCCCACCACGAGGACCGCACGGTCCCGATGTCCGAGACCCTCGGCGCCTTCGCCGGGCTCGTCGCCGACGGCGCGGTCACCGACCTGGGCCTGTCCAACCACCGGACCTGGCGTCTGGAGAGGGCCCGCTCCCTCACCGAGGCCAACGGCTGGCCGCGCCCCAGGGTGCTCCAGTACCGGTACAGCTACCTCCAGCCGCGGTTCGACCGGCCCCTTGAGTCCACGGGGCACATGCACGTCACGCCCGAACTCCTCGACTTCGTGCGGGAGGAGGCCGCCGAGGGGCGGGAGCACACGCTGGTCGCCTACACGTCCCTGCTGTGGGGCGCCTACACACGGCCGGAGAAGGCCGCCGGGCTGGATCCGGTCTACGACCACCCGGGCACCCCTGCGCGCCTGGCGGTCCTGGACGAGGTCGCCCGGGAGACCGGAGCCACCCGCAACCAGGTGGTCCTGGCGTGGTTGATGGACAGTGACCCGCGCGTCGTACCGCTGGTGGGGGCGAGCAGCCTGGACCAGCTGAACGAGGCGATCGAGGCGACCGACCTGACCCTCAGTGCCGAGCAGTGGGAGCGGCTGGCGGACGCCGGCTAGCCTTCGCGGCCCTCGTCCGGCCCTCGTCCGGCCCTCGTCCGGCGCTGTCGGGGGCGCGGGGCGCGGTGGGGCTCTGCCGTGCCCGGGAGGCTGCGGCCGTCGGCATGGACGTGGCCAGGGCGATGACCGGCCGGTCGTTCACGCGGGCGGCCTCCTCACCCGACGACAGGGTCGCCCCGTCCACGCACGCGGACGC
>NZ_JBHXQY010000125.1:0-16922 GCF_042716955.1 Nocardiopsis sp. NPDC058631
CAACGCATGGCCCGGCGGCTCGACGACCACCTACCCCAACGGGTTTCTAACACTCTGGGGGCCCCAATTTTACATCACCGGGCCCCCCGGGAGGGGCGCCGGTTCTCGTCGAGCGGGTGCGACCTCCGGGTTCCTGCGTCTCCTAGAAGGCGTCGACAGCGCGGCGCGCCTCCGGGTCCAGGACGCCCCAGTTGATCAGCTCCTCGGTGAGGTCGCCGGGCGACTTGTCGTAGATGACCGCGAGTGAACGCAGGTCCTCCTGGCGGATGGACAGCACGCGCCCGTTGTAGTCGCCGCGCTGGCTCTGGATGGTGGCGACGTAGCGGGAGAGGGGGCCTGCCTTCTCCTGGGGGAGCTGCTGCATGCGCTCCAGGTCGATCACCAGCTTGGGTGTCGGGCCCAGGGGGGTCGGCGCGGCGCCGCCCGGCAGCAGCTCCGACATGGGGACCCCGTAGAAGTCGGCCAGCTCGGCCAGCTTCTGGACGGTGACGGCGCGGTCGCCGCGCTCGTAGGAGCCGACCACGACGGCCTTCCAGCGTCCGTGGGACTTCTCTTCCACCCCGTGCAGGGACAGGCCCTGCTGGGTGCGGATGGCGCGCAGTCGCGCACCGAGGGACTTGGCGTATTCGGATGGCATGTTCTTGTCGCTCCCGGCCGTGACGGTGGCTGGCGAGGTGGGGGGACGTCCGCTCGTACTCGGCGAGCCGTCTGTACGGCTCAGCGGATGGTCACGGGGTGCAACCCCACCCGATAGTGGTTACAGACAGTGACGGTAGGGCGGTCTGCCCCCCAGGTCAAGCCGTTGGTGTGAAACGCGACTAATCGGTGGCCAAACCGTGCGTAAGTGAGACTCCTCTCATGTCCGGACGGATCGGGTCGAGTGGGTCACTGCGAAGGGCCACAAAGCCCGTTCCTGCAGGGAATTTCACCTTTCAACCATTCTGTGGTCGTATCCACTGAGTGGCGATATGGCTACTCTTGAGTGGTTGGGGACTCCCTCGCTGTGTGACGAGAGTCACATTCCATGCCTTCGGCCTCGGGCGGCCCCTCGGGGGGCCGCGATCGTCGCTGGTAGCGTGGGCCCGATCGACATCCTTTAACGACCTGTTCTGTGAGGCAGGGAAGGGGTCACCACTTTGCGTGTTCAAAAACCAACGAAAAGTGACGCCGGGGGCGACCCCGAGCCGTCCCCCGAGGCACACGAGGGCACCCGCGCCGTCCTCGACGGCAACGAGATCAACCGGGCGCTGACCCGCATCGCCCACGAGGTGCTCGAACGCACCAAGGGCGGTCAGGACGTCACCCTCCTGGGCATCCCCTCCCGCGGGGTCCCGCTCGCCCGGCGCCTGGCGCAGCGCATCGAACGCGTCGAGGACCTCTCCGTCCCCGTCGGCTCACTCGACATCACGATGTACCGCGACGACCTGCGCTCGGCTCCCGTGCGAGCCCTCGGCAGGACCGAGATCCCCAACGGCGGACTCGACGACCGCGTCATCGTCCTCGTGGACGACGTCCTCTTCTCCGGCCGCACCGTGCGCGCCGCCCTCGACGCCCTCGGCGACCTGGGAAGGCCCCGGGCGGTCCAGCTCGCCGTCCTCGTCGACCGGGGCCACCGCGAACTGCCCATCCGCGCCGACTACGTGGGCAAGAACCTGCCCACGTCCCTGCGTGAGAACGTCACCGTGCGCCTGGAGGAGACCGACGGGCACGACGCGGTGCTGCTCGGCCCCTCCCGCCCGGCATCCGCCACCGCCCGCGACGGAGCCCTCCGCCCCGGGGCCTTCGGACCGCGCCCCGGCACCACCGAGGAAAACGCCTGATGCGCCACCTGCTCTCCACCGGAGACCTCACCCTGGACGAGGCCACCCTCATCCTGGACACCGCCGCGGAGCTCGCCCAGGTCGGCGACCGCTCCGTCAAGAAGCTCCCCACACTGCGCGGACGCACCGTGGTCAACCTCTTCTACGAGGACTCCACGCGCACCCGCACCTCCTTCGAGCTCGCCGCCAAGCGCCTGTCCGCCGACGTCATCAACTTCTCGGCCAAGGGCTCCAGCGTCTCCAAGGGCGAGAGCCTCAAGGACACCGCGCTGACCCTCCAGGCCATGGGCGCCGACGCCGTCGTGATCCGCCACAGTGCCTCCGGCGCCGCCCACCGCCTCGCCAACTGGGTGGACGGCTCCGTCCTCAACGCGGGCGACGGCACCCACGAACACCCCACCCAGGCCCTGCTGGATGCGTACACGATGCGCGACCGGCTCGGGCGCCTGGACGGCCTGCGCGTGGCCATCGTCGGCGACATCCTGCACAGCCGCGTGGCCCGTTCCAACGTCCTGCTGCTCACCACCCTGGGCGCCCACGTCACCCTGGTCGCCCCGCCCACCCTGCTGCCCGTCTCGGTGCACACCTGGACGTGCGAGGTCTCCTACGACCTCGACGACGTCCTGCCCAAGTCCGACGTGGTGATGATGCTGCGCGTGCAGGCCGAGCGCATGCGCGACTCGTTCTTCCCGTCCGTGCGCGAGTACAGCCGCAACTACGGCCTGGACGGCGAACGCCTGGCCCGGATGCCCGAGAACGCCATCGTCATGCACCCCGGGCCGATGGTCCGCGGCATGGAGATCGCGGCCGAGGTCGCCGACTCTCCGCGGTGCACCGTCACCGAACAGGTCGCCAACGGCGTCAGCCTGCGCATGGCCGTCCTCTACCTGCTGCTCGGCGGCTCCTAGACCGCGCCCCGCCCCGGGGTCCTGAGCCCACAGGGCCGGGAACCCCCCCGGCGGAGCCCGAAACCGTCCCGCGCGGTGAGCGCCCGTCCCCCGGCGCCCGCGCCAACCACGCCTCCACCTGAGAACACGAGGAAGTCACCACCGCGATGCCCGACACCAACGGACCGCACCTGATCCGCGGCGCCCGCCCGCTCGGCGAAGACCCCGTCGACATCCTCATGGCCGACGGCCTGATCACCGCGATCGGCCCGGACCTGGACGCCCCCGAGGGCGCCGTCCTCGTCGACGCGACCGGCCTGATCGCCCTGCCCGGCCTGGTCGACCTGCACACCCACCTGCGCGAGCCCGGCCGCGAGGACGCGGAGACCGTCGCCTCCGGCTCCCGCTCCGCCGCGGCGGGCGGCTACACAGCCGTCCACGCCATGGCCAACACCGACCCCGTCGCCGACACCGCGGGCGTCGTCGAGCAGGTCTGGCGACTGGGCCGCGAGGCGGGGTACTGCGACGTGCGCCCCGTCGGGGCCGTCACCGTCGGACTGGCCGGGGAACAGCTCTCCGAGATCGGCGCGATGGCCGACTCGGCCGCCCGGGTGCGCGTCTTCTCCGACGACGGCATCTGCGTCTCCGACGCCCTGCTCATGCGCCGCGCCCTGGAGTACGTCAAGGCCTTCGACGGTGTCGTCGCCCAACACGCCCAGGAGCCCCGGCTCACCCAGGGCGCCCAGATGAACGAGGGCCGTGTCTCCGACCGGCTCGGCCTGCCCGGCTGGCCCGCCGTCGCGGAGGAGGCGATCATCGCCCGCGACTGCCTGCTCGCCCAGCACGTCGGCTCCCGCCTGCACGTGTGCCACGTCTCCACCAGGGGCTCGGTCGACATCATCCGCTGGGCCAAGGCCCGCGGCTGCGACGTGACCGCGGAGGTCACCCCCCACCACCTGCTCCTCACCGACGAGCTGGTGGAGAGCTACGACCCGATCTACAAGGTCAACCCGCCCCTGCGCACCGCGGAGGACGTGGAGGCCCTGCGCGAGGGCCTGGCCGACGGGACCATCGACATCGTCGCCACCGACCACGCGCCCCACCCCAGGGAGGCGAAGGAGACCGAGTGGTCGACCGCCGCAATGGGCATGGTCGGACTGGAGACCGCGTTGGCGGTCGTGCAGCGCACGATGGTCGACACCGGCCTGCTCACCTGGGCCCAGGTCGCCGACCGCATGTCCGCGGCACCGGCCCGCATCGGCCGCGTCGGAGGACACGGTCGCGACCTCGCGGTGGGGGAGCCCGCCAACGTCGTCCTGTACGACCCGGCCGACCCCGTCGCGGTGGACGGCGCGGCGATGGCGACCAAGAGCAGCAACACCCCCTTCCGGGGGATGACCCTGCCGGGCCGGGTCCGCGCCACGTTCCTGCGCGGCACCCCCACCGTCCTGGAAGGCAAGATCAAGTGAACACGGCAGTGACAGCAGCGAACGCCCAGGCCGGTCCTGGAGCGGCAGAGGGGGCAAACGTGTCCGAGGAAAACGGCGGGCCGGCGATCCTGGTACTCGAGGACGGCCGGGTGTTCCACGGCCGATCCTTCGGCGCCACCGGCGAGACCTTCGGCGAGGCCGTCTTCAACACCGGCATGACCGGGTACCAGGAGACGCTCACCGACCCGTCCTACCACCGGCAGATCGTGGTGATGACCGCCCCGCACATCGGCAACACCGGCGTCAACGACGACGACCCCGAGTCCGGCCGCATCTGGGTCGCCGGCTACGTCGTCCGCGAGCCCGCGCGCATCCCCTCCAACTGGAGGGCCCAGCGCACCCTGGACGAGGAGCTGCGCCGCCAGGGCGTGGTCGGCATCGCCCTCACCGGCACCCGCGCCCTCACCCGCCACCTGCGGGACCGGGGCGCCATGCGCGCCGCCGTCAGCACCGTCGAGACCGACCCGGAGGCGCTGCTCGCCCGCGTCCTGGAGCAGCCCCGCATGGCGGGAGCCGACCTGGCCGCCGAGGTCAGCACGGACGCCGCCTACGAGGTCCTGCCCCCCGAGGGCGTCCCGACCCGCTTCCACGTCGCCGCCGTCGACCTCGGCATCAAGGCCATGACCCCCCAGCGCCTCGCCGAGCGCGGCTGCCGGGTCACCGTCCTGCCCTCCTCGGCCACCGCCGAGGACATCCTCGCCCTGGCCCCGGACGGCGTCTTCTTCAGCAACGGCCCCGGCGACCCCGCCACCGCCGACGGCCCCGTCGAGGCCATGCGCGGCGTCCTGGACGCGGGCAAGCCGCTCTTCGGCATCTGCTTCGGCAACCAGATCCTGGGGCGCTCCCTGGGACTGGGCACCTACAAGCTGCCCTTCGGCCACCGCGGCATCAACCAGCCGGTGATCGACACCCGCACCAGCAAGGTCGCCATCACCAGCCAGAACCACGGCTTCGCCGTGGACGCACCGCTCGACACCCCCTTCGACACCCCCTACGGCCGGGCCGAGGTCAGCCACATCGGCCTCAACGACCAGGTCGTCGAGGGCCTGCGGCTGCTGGACCGACCCGTGTTCAGCGTCCAGTTCCACCCGGAGGCCGCCGCGGGCCCCCACGACGCCGCCGAGCTCTTCGACGAGTTCGTCACCCTGTTGTCCGACGCCCAGCCCGCTCCGGCTGCCAAGTAGTTAGAGGAACAAGAGCATGCCGCGCCGTAGTGATCTTTCATCCGTCCTCGTGGTCGGTTCCGGCCCGATCGTGATCGGGCAGGCGGCCGAGTTCGACTACTCGGGCACCCAGGCCTGCCGTGTTCTGCGGGCCGAGGGCCTGCGGGTCATCCTGGTCAACTCCAACCCGGCCACGATCATGACCGACCCCGAGATCGCCGACGCCACGTACGTCGAGCCGATCACCACCGAGATGATCGAGAAGATCATCGCCAAGGAGCGCCCCGACGCGCTCCTGCCCACCCTGGGCGGGCAGACCGCGCTCAACGCCGCCGTCTCCCTGCACGAGGCGGGCATCCTGGACAAGTACGGCGTCGAGCTCATCGGCGCCAACATCGACGCCATCCAGTCCGGCGAGGACCGCGAGAGCTTCAAGCGCATCGTCGAGCGCATCGGCGGCGAGTCCGCCCGCTCGCGCATCTGCCACACCCTCCAGGAGTGCCTGGACGCCGCCGAGGAGCTGAGCTACCCGGTCGTCGTGCGCCCCTCCTTCACCATGGGCGGCGCGGGATCCGGCTTCGCCCACAACGCGACCGAACTGCGCCGCATCGCCGGACAGGGCCTCACGCTCTCCCCGACCACCGAGGTGCTCCTGGAGGAGTCCATCCTCGGCTGGAAGGAGTACGAGCTCGAGCTGATGCGCGACACCAACGACAACGTCGTGGTGGTCTGCTCCATCGAGAACCTCGACCCCATGGGCGTGCACACCGGCGACTCGATCACCGTCGCCCCCGCCATGACCCTCACAGACCGCGAGTACCAGAAGCTCCGCGACATCGGCATCGCGGTCATCCGCGAGGTCGGGGTGGACACCGGCGGGTGCAACATCCAGTTCGCCGTCCACCCCACCACCGGCAGGGTCATCGTCATCGAGATGAACCCCCGGGTCTCGCGGTCCTCCGCCCTGGCCTCCAAGGCCACCGGCTTCCCGATCGCCAAGATCGCCGCCAAGCTCGCCGTCGGCTACACCCTCGACGAGATCCCCAACGACATCACCAAGGAGACCCCGGCCAGTTTCGAGCCCACGCTCGACTACGTGGTCGTCAAGGTCCCCCGGTTCGCCTTCGAGAAGTTCCCCGGCGCCGACCCCGGCCTCACCACCACGATGAAGTCGGTGGGCGAGGCCATGGCCATCGGCCGGTCCTTCCCCGAAGCCCTCCAGAAGGCCATGCGCTCCCTGGAGAAGGCCGGCGTGGGGCTGACCTGGGCGGGCCGCCCCGGCGACAAGGACGAGCTCCTCCGCCAGGCCGCGGTCCCCACCGAGCACCGGCTCCGCCAGGTCCAGCAGGCCTTCCGCGCCGGGGCCACCGTCGAGGAGATCCACGAGTCCACGAAGATCGACCCGTGGTTCCTGGACCAGATGCTCCGCCTGGAGGAGACGGCCCGCGTCCTCGCCGACGCGCCCAAGCTCGACGCCGACCTGCTCCGCGCCGCCAAGGGCCTCGGGTTCTCCGACGTCCAGATCGGTGAGATCACCGGCAGGAGCGAGGACGTCGTCCGCGAACTCCGCCACGCCCTCGGCATCCACCCCGTCTACCTGACCGTGGACACCTGCGCCGCCGAGTTCGCCGCCCGGACGCCGTACCTGTACTCCAGCTACGACGAGGAGACCGAGGTCCCCGGCGGCGACAAGCCCAAGATCATCATCCTGGGATCGGGGCCCAACCGCATCGGCCAGGGCGTCGAGTTCGACTACTCCTGCGTCCACGCCTCCTTCGCGCTCTCCGACGCGGGGTACGAGACCGTCATGGTCAACTGCAACCCCGAGACCGTCTCCACCGACTACGACACCAGCGACCGGCTCTACTTCGAGCCGCTCACCCTGGAGGACGTGCTGGAGGTCGTCCGCGCCGAACAGCTCACCGGCACGGTCACCGGGGTCATCGTCCAGCTGGGCGGCCAGACCCCGCTCGGGCTGGCCCGCCGCCTGAAGGAGAACGGGGTGCCCATCATCGGCACCAGCCCCGAGGCCATCGACCTGGCCGAGGACCGCGGCGAGTTCGGCAAGGTCCTGGCCGACGCCGGACTGCCCGCGCCCAAGTACGGCACCGCCTACTCCTTCGCCGAGGCCAAGTCCGCGGCGGACGAGATCGGCTACCCCGTCATGGTCCGCCCCTCCTACGTGCTGGGCGGCCGGGGCATGGAGATCGTCTACAGCGAGACGATGCTCGCCGACTACATCAAGCGCAACGCCCAGGTCAGCCCCGAGCACCCGGTGCTCATCGACCGCTTCCTGGACGACGCCATCGAGATCGACGTCGACGCGATCTATGACGGAACCGACCTGTACCTGGGCGGCATCATGGAGCACATCGAGGAGGCCGGCATCCACTCCGGCGACTCCGCGTGCACCCTGCCCTCGATCACCCTGGGCCGGGAGGACATCGAGCGCATCCGCTACTCCACCGAGGCGATCGCCCGCGGCACCGGTGTACGCGGCCTGATCAACGTCCAGTACGCGCTCGCCTCCGGCGTGCTCAACGTGCTGGAGGCCAACCCGCGCGCCTCCCGCACCGTGCCGTTCGTGTCCAAGGCCACCGCGGTGCCGCTCGCCAAGGCCGCCGCCCGGGTCATGGCCGGCACGTCCATCGCGGACCTGCGCGCCGAGGGCATGCTGCCCGCCACCGGCGACGGCGGAGACCTGCCCGCCGACGCCCCGGTGTCGGTCAAGGAGGCCGTGCTGCCCTTCAACCGGTTCATCGACAAGGAGGGCGAGGGCGTCGACACCATCCTCGGCCCCGAGATGCGCTCCACCGGCGAGGTCATGGGTCTGGACGTCGAGTTCGGCGCCGCCTACGCCAAGTCGCAGCTGGCCGTCAACGGCTCCCTGCCCACCCAGGGCACGGTGTTCGTGTCCGTGGCCAACCGCGACAAGCGCTCGATGATCTTCCCGGTCAAGCGGCTCGCGGACCTCGGCTTCGAGATCCTCGCGACCGAGGGCACCGCCGTGGTGCTGCGCCGCAACGGCGTGCGCGCCACCGTTGTGCGCAAGCACAGCGAGGGCCCCGGCCCCAACGGGGAGCGCACCATCGTGCAGCTCATCCACGACGGAGGCGTCGACCTCATCGTCAACACCCCGTTCGGCAGTGCCGGGCAGGCCGGGCCCCGTCTGGACGGCTACGAGATCCGCACCGCCGCCGTGGTGCGCGGCGTGCTGAGCGTCACCACCGTGCAGGGCCTCGCCGCGGCCGTACAGGCGATCGAGGCACGGGTGCGCGGCGACATCGGGGTGCGCTCCCTCCAGGAGCACGCACGGGCCCTCGACGCGAGCCGGGGCTAGACCGGTACGCCGGCCCGTCCGCGCCTTTGGACGGGCCGGCCCCGGAGTCCCCTCGACCACGCCCCGGGTCCTCCCGGCCCCGGCGGCGCGCGCCGCCGGATCCGGGGCCGGTACCACGTCACGGGGGCGGGGCGGTGGGCGCGGAGCGGGGCACGCCCACCGAACGGCCTAGGCTGTAGGGACAGGGCCGCTCCGCCTCCGGGCGGGGCCGGCAGCAGTGCGCGAGCGCCGCGGCGCCCGCGCCCCCGAGGTGAGAGAGGCTTCCCCGACACCATGAGCGACACCGGACCGGTGCAGGTCAGATGCCCCGTGCTGAACGTGCGCAGGGTGGACGCCTACTACGCCATCACCGTCGTCGCCCCGGGGATAGCCGAGCGGTTCCGCTCGGGCCAGTTCGTGTCGGTGGCGATCGGTGGAGACCACTCCAGCACACTGCTGCGCCGCCCCTTCGCCATCCACGACGTCAAACCCGACTACGGCGGCACCGTCGAGTTCCTGTTCTCCGTGCGCGGCACCGGCACCGCCTGGCTGGCCGAGCGCAGGACGCGCGACCTGCTGGACGTGGTGGGCCCCCTGGGCCGGCCGTTCCCGCTGCCCCGAGAACCCGTCAACTGCGTGCTCGTGGGAGGCGGATCGGGCAGCGCCCCGCTGTTCCCGCTCGCCCAGTCGCTGCGCAGGCGCGGCTGCCGGGTGGACTTCGTGCTCGGCGCGGCCTCGTCCGACCGGGTGTTCAGCGCCATCACGGCCCGCCGCATCGCCGAGACCGCGGCCTTCACCACCGACGACGGCTCGTTCGGCACCAGGGGCCGGGTCACCGACGTCCTGGGCCGCGTGATCGAGGAGTGCCGGTCCGACGCCGTGTACGCCTGCGGCCCCATGCCCATGCTGCGCGCCGTCACCGCCGTGGCGGGCAGCCACGGCGTCCCCGTCCAGGTGGCGGTGGAGGAGACCATGGCCTGCGGCACGGGGATCTGCATGACCTGCGTGATCCCCGTGATCGGGGGGGACGGCATCACGCGTATGGTGCGCTCCTGCGTGGACGGCCCGGTCTTCCGCGGCGAGCAGGTGCGCTTCGACGACGTGGGGACCATCCCCTTCGACGCCCTGGGCGCACCGGGGTGGAAGGGCTCCAGCGCCGCCCGCACCGCCGAGTCGGCACGCGACATCGCCTGACCCGGGCGGCGACACACACACGACCGAGCGAAGGCACGTGAACGCAGACCTCAGGACCCGGGTGGGCGGCATGGACCTGCCCAACCCCGTGGTGACCGCCGCCGGATGCGCCGGCTCCGGCCGTGAACTGTCCCAGTTCTTCGACATCGCGTCGATCGGCGCGGTGACGACCAAGTCGGTGATGCTGGAGCCCCACGCGGGGCGGCCCGCTCCCCGTATGGCCGAGACACCCAGCGGCATGCTCAGCACCACGGGCATGCAGGGCCCGGGGGTGGACGTGTTCCTCCAACGGGACCTGCCCTGGCTGCTGTCCCGCGGCGGCCGGGCCATCGTGTCCATCGCGGGCGCGGGGGTGGGCGAGTTCGGTGAGCTCGCCAGGCGGATATCCGCAGCCGACGGCGTCGGCGCCATCGAGGTGAACCTCTCCTGCCCCGACCCGGCGGCCCCGTCCGGGCACCGCTTCGCCGACGACGCCGCCCACGCGGCGGCGGTGGTGCAGACGGTGCGCTCGCACGCCCGTTCGGACCTGCCGGTGTTCGCCAAACTGGCCGCCGACGTCCCCGACGTGGTGGAGCTGGCGGCCGCGTGCGTGGAGGCGCGTGCGGACGGCCTGTCCATGATCAACACCGTGCGCGGCATGGCGGTGGACCCCCGCACCCTGCGGCCCGCGGTGGCCGGGGGGATGGGCGGGCTCTCCGGTCCGGCGATCAAGCCGCTCGCGGTGGGGTGCGTCTACCGCGTGCACGAGGCGCTGCCCGGCGTGCCCCTCATCGGGATGGGCGGGGTCCGCACGGGCACCGACGTCCTGGAGTTCATGGCGGCCGGGGCGAGTGCCGTGGCGGTCGGTACGACCAACTTCTCCGACCCGTCGGCATGCCGACGGGTGCTCAGGGAGTTCAGCGAGGCCCTGGAGGCGCGGGGCTACGCGAGGGCCTCGGACGTGGTGGGCGCGGCCCACCGCCAGGGGGCCGGGGCGTGACAGGCCGGGTACACGACACACCAGGGCCCTGACCGGCCTGAACGGCGTTGAGATGGCGCTGTGCGACCAAACGGGCGCGTCCTGGAGTGACACGGCGTCACTGGGGGGAGCGTCCGGCTACGGCCGCCTGGATGGCCGTTACGGGGAAGTGACACGGAATGGGCGCATGAAGCGACTCATCCGGGGAATCGCACACCTTGATGGTGTGCACAGGACAGTGAGCGTGCATCGGCCGATGCTTCGGTAAGCACATCGGTAAGCACGTACGGATGTTGCACTCACCGGTACGGAACCGGTGGCACACGATTGGAGACACCGACATGACCGCGCCTTCCGCGCCCATCGCCGTCGCGATCGACGCCAGGGACATCGAGACGGCTGCCACCTGGGCCTCGGCCGTCGCACCCCACGTGAGCACGGTCAAAGTGGGACTGGAGCTGTACCTGCGCTACGGCCCGGAGGTGGTCAGCGCGGTGCGCGGGGCCAACCGGGTGGGGGTCTTCCTCGACCTCAAGCTCCACGACATCCCGGCCACGGTCGAGGGCGCCGCGCGCAGCGTCGCCGGGCTGCGGCCGGCCATCCTCACCGTGCACGCCTCCGGGGGAGCGGACATGATCCGCGCGGCCGCGGAGGCGGCGCCGGACACCAGGATCGCGGCGGTGACGGTGCTCACGTCCATGGACGAGGCGGACCTGGAGCAGGTGGGACTGCTCGGTCCGGCCCGCGACGCGGTCCGGCGCCTGTCGGTGCTGGCGGTGGGGGCCGGCGCACGCGCTCTGGTGTGCTCGCCCCAGGAGGTGGCCCTGGTCCGCTCCGAGGTGGGGCCGGACATCACCCTCATCACACCGGGCGTGCGGCCGGCGGGGGCGGACAGGGGCGACCAGTCGCGCGTCGCGACACCGGAGGAGGCGATCCGGGCGGGGGCGGACCTGTTGGTCATCGGCCGTCCCATCACGCGCGCCGCCGACCCCGGGGCCGCGGCCGCCTCCGTGGCGGCCGCCGTGCGGCGCGCCGGGGCACGCGTCTAGGAGGGTGGACGAACGAAACCGCGGTGCCCGGAAGCCCCTTCCGCGGTGGCGCCGCGAGCGGGACGAGGGGATCGAAGGATCCCGGGGACGAACCAACGAAGCGAGCTCATCACGCGCGGTTATGGATCACTGACGGTCACCAATTAGGTGTGTCCGAAACTCGGAACGGACTGCCCAGAGTGACCCGGGTCACCCCTCTGTGACCTGCGCTGGTGAAGCGCTTTATGCTCGGCACAATCGGGACCAAGGTCCTGCCTTTCGTCTCCGACCGCAATTGAGTGGTAACCCTATGTAGTTAGTTCGATGAAATAGCCGCTGAAAGGGCACTTTACGTTGCCTAACAGGGGTCAGACCTACTAACTTGCGCAGGCGTCCGCCCTCTACAAACGAGTAGAAATCCGAGGTGACCCGGCGTGGCCCTTCCTCCCCTCACACCTGAACAGCGCACCGCGGCTCTGGAGAAGGCCGCTAAGGCCAGAAAAGAGCGCGCGGAGGTCAAGAACAAGCTGAAGAACGGCGGCATCTCGCTGTCCGAGGTGCTTGCCAACGGCCTCAAGGACGACGTCATCGGCAAGATGAAGGTTTCGGCTCTGCTGGAATCCCTCCCCGGTGTCGGCAAGGTCCGTGCGAAGCAGATCATGGAGCGGCTCAACATCGCTGAGTCGCGCCGCGTTCGCGGCCTGGGAACCAACCAGCGCGCGGCCCTTGAGGCCGAGTTCGGTGACCTCACCAAGTAACACCCGGTAGGAGCAGTACCGCAGTACAGAGCAGTACACCGGCCCGTCCGCGTCCCCCACAGTCGCGGCGGAGAGCGCGCCGCACCAGCGGCCGACTCACGGTGAAGCCACATCGCGAGCCGCGGTCGGTGGACGGATGACCCCAGGTCACAACCGTCCGTCGCACCGCGGCTCGGTGGTATAAATGAACCTTCCCGCGACCGTTCGCGGACACCCCGCACAGCAGCCGCCCGCACGGTGGCGCGCCCGGACCCACCAGGTCCCGCAGCGCGCACGAAGGCCTCCGGCCCCGCGGCGGACAGGCCCCGAAGGGAAGCCCCGAACACACATGCCTGAGCTCGCATCCGAGTCCCGTCCGGCCGAGAAGCGGTTGATCGTCCTGTCCGGCCCCTCGGGTGTGGGGAAGAGCACCGTGGTCGCCAACCTTCGGCACGAACACCCCGACGTGTGGCTCTCGGTGTCGGTGACCACCCGCGCACCCCGCCCCGGTGAGCGGGACGGCGTCCAGTACCACTTCGTCACCGACGAGGAGTTCGACCTCCTCGTCGCCGAGGACGAGCTCCTGGAGTGGGCCCGCTTCGCCGGCAACCGCTACGGAACCCCGCGCGGCCCCGTCCAGGCCCGCCTCACCGCCGGAGCCCCCGTGCTGCTGGAGATCGAACTCCAGGGCGCGCGACAGATCCGCGAGTCCATGCCCGACGCCTACCACGTCTTCCTCGCCCCGCCCTCCTGGGAGGAGCTCGTGCGCCGCCTGACCGGGCGGGGCACCGAGTCCGACGACGTCATCCAGCGACGGCTGGAGGTCGCCAAGGTCGAGCTCGCCGCGGAGAAGGAGTTCGACACCACGCTCGTCAACACCTCCGTGCGGGAAGTCTGCTCCGAGCTGCTAGCGTTGATCAACGCGCCCAAGGTGTGATAGCGGCGGGGCCCACGGCCCCGGCCGCCCGCGTCCGCCCGTGCCGGGGATCAGCCCGGCCGCGCCGCGTATCCTCGAACCCGTCCCGAACGATCACGTCACGGCTTCCGACGAGCCGGAGACCTACCCTGGGGGTAACGAAGTGGCTGGTACCGAGCCCGTCGCCGAAGGCATCACCAACCCGCCCATCGACGACCTGCTTCAGCTCGTCGACAGCAAGTACAGCCTGGTCACCATGGCCTCCAAGCGGGCCCGCCAGATCAACGCCTACTACGCCCAGCTCGGCGAGGGCCTCCTGGAGTACGTCGGCCCGCTGGTCGAGACCCAGGTGCAGGAGAAGTCCCTGTCCATCGCCCTGCGCGAGGTCAAGTCCGGGCTGCTCACCGCCGAGCCCTTCGAGGGCACCTGATCCACGCCTCCGCCGCGGACGCCCCGGGTCACGGGTCGGCCGGAGCGGCGGAACCCGGCGCGCCCCGCGCGCCGACGAGGCCCGTACGCAGCCCTCCACCGCCCCGACGGGCGTGCGGAGGGCGCGGGTGTCCGCGGGGCCGGCGCGCCCCTCGTGTGAGCCGGCGGGACCGGGCCTGGTAGAACTCCTTTCTGTGAGTGAGACACAGAGAGTTCCCCGGGTGGTCCTCGGCGTCGGCGGCGGCATCGCCGCCTACAAGGTGTGCGAGCTGCTCCGCCTCCTGACAGAGTCCGGCCACCGCGTCCGGGTCGTGCCCACCGCCGAAGCTCTCCGCTTCGTCGGCGAGCCCACCTGGGCGGCCCTGTCCGGGCAGCCCGTCACCACGGGGGTGTGGGACGGGGTCGAGGAGGTCCCGCACGTGCGCATCGGCAAGGAGGCCGACCTCGTGTTCGTCGCCCCCGCCACCGCCAACCTCCTCGCCAGAGCCGCCGCGGGCCTGGCGGACGACCTCCTCACCAACACGCTGCTCACCGCGCGCTGTCCCGTGGTCTTCGCCCCCGCGATGCACACCGAGATGTGGGAGCACCCCGCCACCCGGGCGAACGTGGCCACCCTGCGCGCTCGCGGCGCCGTCGTCCTCGACCCGGCCGTGGGGCGCCTCACCGGAGCCGACACCGGACGCGGGCGGCTCCCGGAGCCCTCCGAGCTGTTCGAGGCCGCACGGCTGGTCCTGCGCCGCGGAGCCGCAGCCCCCGACCTGGCCGGCCGACGCGTCGTCGTCTCCGCCGGGGGCACCCGGGAGGCCATCGACCCGGTCCGGTTCCTCGGCAACCACTCCTCCGGCAAACAGGGGTACGCCCTGGCCCGCACCGCCGCGGCGCGCGGCGCCGACGTCACGCTCGTCGCCGCCAACGTCGCCCTCCCCGACCCCGCAGGGGTCCGCG
This sequence comes from Nocardiopsis sp. NPDC058631, assembly GCF_042716955.1. Taxonomy (NCBI): domain Bacteria; kingdom Bacillati; phylum Actinomycetota; class Actinomycetes; order Streptosporangiales; family Nocardiopsidaceae; genus Nocardiopsis; species Nocardiopsis sp. NPDC058631. The sequence goes on from NZ_JBHXQY010000125.1 coordinate 14,887, forward strand.
TCGTGCCGGTCGGCTCGGCCGTCGAACTCGCCGAGGCCGTGGAGGCCGAGAGGCGCGGCGCCGACGCGGTCGTCATGAGCGCGGCCGTGGCCGACTTCAGGCCCGTCAGGAGCGCGGCCTCCAAGATCAAGAAGTCCGGCGCGGCCCCCGAACCCATCGCGCTGGTCGAGAACCCGGACATCCTCGCGGGCCTCGTGGCCTCCCGCGAGGCCGAGGCGCCGGGACAGACCATCGTCGGTTTCGCCGCCGAGACCGACGACGTCGTCGCCAACGGCCGTGCGAAGCTGGAGAGGAAGGGCTGCGACCTCCTCGTGGTCAACCAGGTCGGGGGAGGGCGCGCGTTCGGCACCGAGGACAACCAGGCCGTGGTCCTCGGTGCGGACGGCTCGACCACGGACATCCCGACCGGGCCCAAGGACGACCTCGCCGACCGGGTGTGGGACCTGGTCGTCGAACGCCTCTCCTGAGTAGCTGTCCTCCGCCTCCCGCGACCCCGCCCACATGCGGTACGGGTGCCCGCGTCCGAACCACGACGGTGCCAGGACTGGATTCCTACCGCTGAGTACGCCACACTTCCAACGGGAACCCGTGCCGACACGTGACGAATGACGTTTCCGGCACCGGGACGCCTGTCCCACCAGTCCAGTTACAGTGGACGGATAACCAACCGAGTCGGTCGGCATTGGTCGCCCCGGCAGGCCGCCGGAGCGCAGTCCCGCACCGACACATGTCAGCCAGCAGCCGCTGCAAGGAGTCACGCAACGTGTCCCGCCGCCTTTTCACCTCCGAGTCGGTCACCGAAGGCCATCCCGACAAGATGGCCGACCAGATCAGTGACGCGATCCTCGACGCGATGCTCACCCACGACCCGCGCAGCCGGGTCGCCGTCGAGACGCTGATCACCACCGGTCAGGTCCACATCGCGGGTGAGGTCACCACCCAGACCTACGTCGACATCCCCGCCATCGTGCGCGAGAAGATCCTCCAGATCGGATACGACTCCTCCGCCAAGGGGTTCGACGGTGACTCCTGCGGGGTCAACGTCTCCATCGACGCCCAGTCCCCGGACATCGCCCAGGGTGTCGACACCGCCTATGAGGCGCGCGTCGAGAACGAGGACGACGTCCTGAACCGCCAGGGCGCCGGCGACCAGGGCCTGATGTTCGGCTACGCCAACCGGGAGACCCCCGAGCTGATGCCGCTGCCGATCAAGCTGGCGCACTCGCTCTCGGAGCGTCTGGCCGAGGTCCGCCGCAACGGCACCGTGCCCTACCTGCGCCCCGACGGCAAGACCCAGGTCACGGTCGAGTACGACGGCCAGACCCCGGTCCGCCTCGACACCGTCGTGGTCTCCAGCCAGCACGCCGCGGACATCAACCTGGAGGAGATGCTCTCCCCGGACATCCGCGAGCACGTGATCGAGCCGGTCGTGGCCGCCTTCGGTCTGGAGTCCGACAACTACCGGCTGCTCGTCAACCCGACCGGCCGCTTCGAGATCGGCGGCCCCATGGGTGACGCCGGCCTCACCGGGCGCAAGATCATCGTGGACACCTACGGTGGCTACGCCCGCCACGGCGGCGGCGCCTTCTCCGGCAAGGACCCGTCCAAGGTGGACCGCTCGGGCGCCTACGCCACCCGGTGGGTCGCCAAGAACATCGTCGCCGCGGAGCTCGCCGAGCGTGCCGAGGTCCAGGTCGCCTACGCCATCGGCAAGGCGCACCCGGTCGGTGTGTTCATCGAGACCTTCGGTACCGAGAAGGTCGCCCCGGAGCTGATCGAGAAGGCCGTCAAGGAGGTCTTCGACCTCCGCCCGGCCGCCATCGTGCGCGATCTGGACCTGCTGCGCCCGATCTACTCCAGGACGGCCGCCTACGGCCACTTCGGCCGTGAGCTGCCCGAGTTCACCTGGGAGAGCACCGAACGAGCCGCCGCGCTGCGGTCGTTCGTGGGCATCTGAGCCCCGGAGCTCCGGGCATGCGCTCCGCGAGGAGCTCGTCGGTGACGGCGTCGCAACCTGTCGCCGCGGTGTGCACGTC
>NZ_JBHXQY010000126.1:0-15785 GCF_042716955.1 Nocardiopsis sp. NPDC058631
AACCACCAAAACTTCCGCGGCCCCCTCCTTTTTTTTATCACCCACCCACCCCGCCTTTGGGGGGGCGCGCCGGGCGCGGCGGGGCGCCCCCGCCGGGGCCCCGCCCCCCGCCGTTCCCCGTGTTCGCCGGTGCCCGGCCCGCGCCGCGTCGTTCCGGGGCCGGAGGCGCTCGGCGTCCGCGGCCCCGGGCCCGACCGTGTGGGCGCCCGGTACCGGCACCGGGCCGACGGCGGCGCTGATAGCGTGGCGCGTCATGACGATCCTGAGCCGTCCTCCGATCGCACGCCTGGTGGCCCGGTCGATGCAGGCGGGCATGGCGTTGGCGGCGGGGGCCGCGACGCGGCGCGCGCACGCGAGGCTGCCCGAGTACCCGCGCAGGACCGAGGAGCTGACCGTGCCCACCCCGTACGGTCCGGCGCGCGTCACCGTCCACCGTCCCGGGCCAGGGCCGGGCGCCGGCTCCGGGCCTCCGGCGGTGTACGTCAACCTGCACGGCGGGGGCTTCGTTCTGGGGTGGACGGAGATGGACGACCCGCTGTGCCGTGCGCTGGCGGAGGAGGCCGGGGCGGTCGTGCTCAACGTCGACTACGTGGTCGCCCCGCAGCACCCGTTCCCGGCCCCTCCCCGCCAGACGTACGAGGTCGTGCGGTGGGTGGCGGCCCACGGCCCGGAGCACGGCTGGGACGGGTCGCGGCTGGCGGTCGGGGGGCAGAGCGCGGGCGGCGCGCTGGCCGCGGCGGCGGCACGGCTGGACCTGGAGTCCGGGGAGTCCCTGGTCGGGTTGCAGGTGCTGCACTACCCGCCGCTGGACATGACCGTTCCTGCGGGCGGCAAGCCCTCGGTCATCGACCGGCCGCTGCTGCGGCCCTGGATGGGCGCGGTCTTCAACTCCTCCTACCTCCCCGACCCGGGGACGCGGGGACACCGGCTGGCCTCCCCCGCGGGGCCGGAGGACCCCGCAGACCTCACCGGTATCGCGCCCGCCCTCGTCATCGTCGCCGAACACGACATCCTGTGCGAGGAGGGGCGCCGCTACGCCCGCCGACTCGACGGGGTGGGCGCGCTCGCGGCCCTGCACGAGGTCGCCGGCCTCGACCACGGCTACGACGTGGGCCACGACGACGCGGCCAGGGAGACCTACCGGCTGATCGCGGAGCACGTCGGGCGGGCGCTCCCGCCGCAGGGGTAGGAGGGGCGGGCCGGGGGCCCGTGCGGACGGCGGCGCCCGCGGCCGTCCGCGGTCCCGCTCCTACACCCGGGGGCGCTGGTCGATGATGCGCCGGAACTTGCCCACGGACCGCTCGATCTGCTCGGGGTCCACGACGTCGACGGTCACGCTGACGCCGACCCGGTCCTTGACCGTGGCGACGATCTCCCGGCTCAGGGCGGTGCGGCGCTCGGCGGTGCAGTCCGGGGCGGCCTCGATCCGCACGGCCATGCGGTCCAGGCGGCCCTCCTTGGTGAGCACCAGCTGGAAGTGCGGGGCGAGCCCGTCCAGGCCCAGCACGATCTCCTCGATCTGGGTGGGGAAGACGTTGACGCCGCGCAGGATGATCATGTCGTCGCTGCGCCCGGTGACCTTGTCCATGCGGCGCATGGGCCGGGCGGTGCCCGGGCGCAGCGTCGTCAGGTCGCGGGTGCGGTAGCGGATCACGGGCATCGCCTGCTTGGTCAGCGAGGTGAAGACCAGTTCGCCGTTCTCGCCGTCGGACAGCGCCTCCTGCGTGAGGGGGTCCAGGACCTCCGGGTAGAAGTGGTCCTCCCAGATGTGCAGGCCGTCCTTGGTCTCCACGCACTCGTTGGCCACGCCCGGGCCCATGACCTCGGACAGGCCGTAGATGTCGACGGCGTGGATGTCGAAGCGCTCCTCGATCTCACGGCGCATCTGCTCGGTCCAGGGCTCGGCGCCGAAGATGCCGGTCCTGAGGGAGGTCGTGCGCGGGTCGATGCCCTGGCGCTCGAACTCGTCCAGCAGGGTCAGCATGTAGCTGGGGGTGATCATGATGATCTCGGGCCGGAAGTCCTGGATGAGCTGGACCTGCTTGGCGGTCTGGCCGCCGGAGGCGGGGATGACCGTGCAGCCGAGCTTCTCGGCGCCGTAGTGGGCGCCCAGCCCGCCGGTGAAGAGCCCGTAGCCGTAGGAGACGTGCACCTTGTGGCCGGGGCGCCCGCCCGCCGCCCGGATGGAGCGGGCCACGACCGTCGCCCACGTGTCGATGTCCTCACGGGTGTAGCCCACCACCGTGGGGCGGCCCGTGGTGCCGCTGGAGGCGTGGATGCGGCTGACCTGCTCCTGGGGCACGGCGAACATGCCGAAGGGGTAGTTGTCGCGCAGGTCGGTCTTGGTGGTGTGGGGGAAGAGGCGGATGTCCTCCAGGGTCCGCAGGTCCTCCGGGCGCACCCCGGCCTCGTCGAACTTCCTCCTGTACAGCGGCACGTTGGCGTACGCGTGGTCCAGCGTCCACCGGAGGCGCTCCAGCTGCAGGGCGCGCAGTTCGTCGACACCCATGCGCTCGGCCGGGTCCAGGAGATCGGAGGCGGGAGCCTGTCCCAGGCGCTGGTGAGGGGCAGCACCGGCCGACTTCGTGGTGGTGTCGTGGCTTGCCATGGAGCTCTCCGTGTACTGTGCGCGGGAACCCGCCGGGCCGGATGCCGGGGTGGGTGGGCGGGAACCGCGCGGGTCGTGGATGTGGTGCGGGCCGCCGGCGGGGAGGCCCGACTTGCTTACTGACCGAACGTTCGGTTACTAATGCATTAACGCAGTCTCCGGGCGAGCATGTCAAGGAGAGGTGTCGATGATTTCACAGAGGTCGGTGGCCCGGGCCACCGCCGCCAACAGGGGAGGCCGCACGTGAGCGACGTCTACTTGGTCGACGGGGTGCGCACCCCCCAGGGCCGCTACGGCGGCGCCCTGGCCGCCGTCCGTCCCGACGACCTCGCCGCCACGGCCGTCGCCGAGGCGGTCCGCCGCTCCGGCGTTCCCGGCGAGGCCGTCGACGAGGTGGTCCTCGGTGCCGCCAACCAGGCCGGTGAGGACAACCGCAACGTGGCCCGCATGGCCGTACTGCTCGCCGGACTCGACCCCCGCGTCCCCGCCTACACCGTCAACCGGCTCTGCGCCAGCGGGCTGACCGCCGTGGCCTCCGCCGCCCAGGCCATCCGCGCGGGAGAGGCCGACGTCGTCGTCGCCGGCGGCGTCGAGTCCATGACCCGGGCCCCCTGGGTGATGGCCAAGCCCGGCACGCCCTGGGCCAAGCCGGGAGAGGTCGCCGACACCTCCCTGGGATGGCGCTTCACCAACCCGCGCTTCGCCGCCGCCGACGCCCGGGTCCCCGCCGGGGCCGCCCCGACGGACCTGCGCTACACGCTGTCCATGGGCGAGACCGCCGAGGAGGTCGCCGTCCTGGAGGGCCTGACCCGCGAGGAGTGCGACGCCTTCGCCCTGCGCAGCCACGAGCGCGCCCTCGCCGCGGTCGGGGCCGGGCGCTTCGACGGCGAGATCGTCCCGGTCACCGTCACCGGACGCAAGGGCCAGACCCACGAGGTCACCGCCGACGAGGGGCCCCGCCCCGGCTCGGGCATGGAGAGCCTGGGAAAGCTGCGCCCCGTCTTTCGCGAGGGCGGCATCGTCACCGCGGGCAACTCCTCCTCGCTCTCCGACGGAGCCTCCGCCCTGGTCCTGGCCAGTGCGCACGCCGTCCGCGAGTACGGCCTCACCCCGCGCGCCCGCGTCGTGGCCTCCGCCTCCGCCGGAGTGGAACCCCAGCTCATGGGCCTGGGACCTGTCCCGGCCACACACAAGGTCCTGGCCCGCGCGGGCTGGACCGTCGACGACATCGGCTCGGCCGAGCTCAACGAGGCCTTCGCCGCCCAGTCGCTGGGCGTGATGCGCCGGCTCGCGATGGACGAGGAGCGCGTCAACGCCGACGGTGGCGCGATCGCCCTCGGCCACCCCCTCGGCAGCTCCGGCTCCCGCATCCTCGTCACCCTGCTCAACCGCATGGAACGCGAGGACACCCGGCGCGGCCTGGCCACCCTGTGCGTCGGTGTCGGACAGGGCGTCGCACTCCTGGTGGAGCGCCCGTGACCGGCCACCAGGACTTCGAAACGCTCCTCGTCGACCGCCGCGACGACCGCGTGGTGGTCGAACTCCACCGCCCCGAGGCACGCAACGCCATCAACGCCCGGATGATCGCCGAACTGCACGAGGTGTGCGCCGAGGTCGAGGCCGACCCCCGGCCGCTTCTGCTCACCGGGCACGGTGAGGTGTTCGCCGGTGGCGCGGACATCTCCGAGCTGCGCGAGCGCGGACGCGAGGAGGCGATGGCCGGGATCAACAGCCGCCTGTTCGAGCGGCTGCACCGCCTGCCGGCCCCCACCGTGGCCGCCGTGGACGGGTGGGCGCTGGGCGGAGGGGCCGAGCTCTCCTACGCGTGCGACATCCGCCTCGCCACGCCCACCGCCGTGTTCGCCCAGCCCGAGCCGGGACTGGGCATCATCGCCGGCGCCGGGGCGTGCTGGCGGCTCAAGGAGCTGGTCGGCGCCTCGGTCGCCAAGCAGGTCCTGCTGGGCGGCTTCCGGTTGGACGCCGAGGCGGCCCTGCGCCACGGGCTGGTCGCCCAGATCGTCCCGGCCGAGGAGCTGAGGGCGAGCGCCCACGCCCTCCTGGACCGGATGGCGGCCTCCTCCGCCCTGGCGCTGCGCATGACCAAACTGGTCCTGGACGCCGACGGGGTGCACCCGCTGGCCGACGACCTGACGCAGGCGGTGCTGTTCGAGAGCGCCGACAAGCACGACCGGATGACCCGTTTCCTGGAGAGGAAGAAGCGTTGAGCACCCACGAGCAGACCGCCGCCGGGTCGGGCGCCCCCCTGGTCCCCGCGACCGTCGCCGTCGTCGGCGGCGGCACCATGGGCGCCGGAATCGTCCAGCAGTTCCTCACCGCGGGTGCGGACGTGGTCCTGGTCGAGGCCACCGCGCAGGCCGCCGAGGCCGGACGCGCCCGGGTGGCCTCCGGGCTGGACGGGGCCCGGGCCCGGGGCAAGATCGACGCAGAACCGGCCGCCTACCTGGCCCGGCTGCGCACGGTCACCGACGCCGCCGACATCCCCGCCGGCACCGGTCTGGTGGTGGAGGCCGTGCCCGAGCGGCCCGAGCTGAAGATCGCGGTGCTCGCCGCCGCGGAGGCCGCCGTGGGCGAGGACACCGTCCTGGCCTCCAACACCAGCTCCCTGTCGGTCACCGAGCTGGCGGCCGCCCTCAAACGCCCCCGCCGCTTCCTGGGCACCCACTTCTTCAACCCGGTCCCCGCCTCCAAGCTGGTGGAGATCGTGGTCGCCCCCGAGACCGACCCCGGTGTGCTGGCGTCGGTACGCGGCTGGGTCGCCGCCCTGGGCAAGACCGAGATCGTGGTCAGGGACGCCCCCGGGTTCGCCACCAGCCGCCTGGGCGTCATGCTCGGGCTGGAGGCCATCCGCATGGTCGAGGAGGGGGTCGCCTCTCCCGCCGACATCGACACCGCCATGGAGCTGGGCTACCGCCACCCGATGGGGCCGCTGCGGCTCACCGACCTGGTCGGACTCGACGTCCGACTGGCGATCGCCGAGCACCTGGCCTCCGAGCTGGGGGACCGGTTCACACCCCCGGATCTGCTGCGCCGTATGGTCGCCGAGGGGAAGCTCGGGAAGAAGACCGGTCAGGGCTTCCACACCTGGGACAAGGGAGAGCAGAGCGTTGAGTGAACAGAGGGCGGCGGAGTTCGTCGAGGCAGACGGGCTCGCCACGGTACGCCTGAACAGGCCCGCGCTGACCCGCGAGGTCAAGGAGGAACTCCTGGTGGCCCTGCGCGGGGCCGCGGATTCCACCACGGCCCGCGCGGTGCTGCTACTGGGGTCGGCCAAGGCCTTCTGCGTGGGTCAGGACCTGGCCGAGCACGCGCGGATCCTCAAGGAGGAGCCGGGGCAGGCGCTGGACACGGTCCGCAAGCACTACAACCCGATCGTGCGGGCCCTGGAGAGCATCCAGGTCCCCGTGGTGGTCGGCATCGGCGGGGCGTGCGTGGGCGCGGGGCTGGGCTTCGCCCTGGCCGGTGACGTGCGGGTCGCCGCGCGCAGGGCCAAGTTCGGCACCGCCTTCACCGGCATCGGACTGGCCTCGGACTCCGGACTGGCCTTCCGGCTGGTGAAGTCGCTGGGCCGGTCGCGCGCCATGGAGCTGATGCTGCTGGGCACCGTCGTCGGCGCGGACCGCGCCCTGGAACTGGGCCTGGTCACCGAGGTCGTGGAGGACGACGCCTGGGAGGAGCGCGCCCGCGAGGTCGCCACCCTGCTCGCCTCCGGGCCGACCGCCGCGTTCGTGGCCGCCAAGCGGGAGGTGCGCGCGGCGGCCGACAGCCAGGAGGACTTCGAGGGCCTGCTGGAGGAGGAGGCCGACCTGCAGAACCAGCTCGGCACGACCGCCGACCACGTCGGCGCGGTCGACGCCTTCCTGAACAAGCGGCCCCCGACCTTCACCGGCGGCTGAGCTGGGGGATTCCCCCACCTGGGGACTTGCCCGGGCGGGGGAATCCGGGGATACTAATTACTGACCGAACGTTCGGTTATGAATGGGGAGCGATCAATGTCCACCGTGACGGCCCAGGAGGCGCCCGCCGGCGCCGACCTGGACTTCCAGGCGGAGTTCGACGCCAAGGTCGCCGCCGACCAGCGCATCGAGCCGCGTGACTGGATGCCGGAGGCCTACCGCAGGACCCTGGTCCGCCAGGTCTCCCAGCACGCGCACTCGGAGATCATCGGCATGCAGCCCGAGGGCGACTGGATCGCCTCCGCGCCCAGCCTGCGCCGCAAGGCGATCCTGCTGGCCAAGGTCCAGGACGAGGCCGGACACGGCCTGTACCTGTACGCCGCAGCCGAGACCCTCGGCGTGGACCGCGCCGACCTGACCGAGCGCCTCATCGAGGGCCGCCAGAAGTACTCCTCGATCTTCAACTACCCGTCACTGACCTTCGCCGACGTCGGCGTGATCGGCTGGCTGGTCGACGGCGCCGCGATCTGCAACCAGGTCCCGCTGTGCCGCAGCTCCTTCGGCCCCTACTCCCGTGCCATGGTGCGCATCTGCAAGGAGGAGTCCTTCCACCAGCGGCAGGGCTACGAACTGCTCCTGCGGATGATGGAGGGCACCGAGGGCCAGCGCCGGATGGTCCAGGACGCCGTCGACCGCTGGTGGTGGCCGTCCCTGATGATGTTCGGCCCGCCCGACGCCGAGTCGCCCAACACCCGGCAGTCCATGGCCTGGCGCATCAAGCGCGACACCAACGACGACCTCCGCCAGAAGTTCGTCGACATGAGCGTCCCCCAGGCCGAGAAGCTGGGCGTGACCCTCCCCGACCCCGAACTGGCCTGGAACGCCGAGCGCGGACACCACGACTTCGGCGAGCCCGACTGGGCCGAGTTCACACAGGTCGTCTCCGGCGCCGGCCCCAAGAACGCCGAGCGCGTCGAACGCCGCCGCGCCGCCCACGAGAAGGGCGCGTGGGTCCGCGAGGCCGCCACCGCCTACGCCGCCAAGCAGCAGAGCGCCAAGGAGGCCACCGCATGAGCAACGACCGCACCGGCACCGCGGCCCGCCCCGAATGGCCCCTCTACGAGGTCTTCGTCCGCGGCAAGCGCGGCCTGAACCACGTCCACGTCGGTTCCCTGCACGCGCCCGACGAGACCATGGCGCTGCACAACGCCCGCAACCTCTACACCCGCCGCAACGAGGGCGTCAGCATCTGGGTGGTGCTCGCGGAGGACATCACCGCGTCCAGCCCGGACGAGAAGGACCCCTTCTTCGCCCCCAGCGGCGACAAGGTCTACCGCCACCCGACCTTCTACCCCATCCCCGAGGACGTCCCGCACATCTAGGGAGGAGGGCGGGGACCAGGGAACACGAGGCCAAAGGAAGCAACCATGAGTGGCGACACCATCTTCACGGCCCTGACCGAGGAGCACGGCGGCGACGCCCGCTGGGCCTTCGGCACCGGCTTCACCGACGCCCTCGCGGGCGTGGACACCACCCTCCCCGCGGGGGTGGACGGCGACGACCTCGCGCTGTACTGCCAGATGCTCGGCGACGACGCGCTCGTCCAGGCCCAACGGCTCGTCGACTGGGTGACCGACGCGCCCGAGCTGGAGGAGGAGGTGGCGCTGGCCAACATCGCCCTCGACCTGCTGGGCCAGGCGCGCCTGCTGCTGGCCCGCGCCGGGCAGGCCGACGGCACCGGCCGCGACGAGGACGCCTTCGCCTACCGCCGGGGCCCCTCCGAGTTCCGCAACGTGCACCTGGCCGAGGCCCCCCGGGGCGACTTCGCCCGCGCCGTCGTCACCCTGCTGGTCCTGTCCAGCTCGCGGCTGGCCCTGTTCGCCCGGCTCACGGACAGCAAGGACCCGGTGCTCGCCGCGATCGCCGCCAAGGCGGTCAACGAACTCACCTACCACCGCGAGTACGCGGTCTCCTGGGCGCTGCGCCTGGGAGACGGCACCGCCTACTCCCACGAGCGCATGGCCGAGGCCGTCGCCGCCGTGTGGCCGCTCACCGGCGAACTCTTCGCCGCCCACCCCGTGGAGGCCCGCCTGGCCGGCCAGGGCGCGGGCGTGGACCCGTCCACCGTCCGCGACGAGGTCCACGCCGTCCTCACCCAGGTGCTGGTCGGGGCCACCCTGGACGCGCCCGCGCCCTTCCCCGAGAGCGTGACCGCCGGGCGCGAGGGCAGGCACACCGACCGGCTCGCCCCCCTGCTGGACGAACTCCAGAAGGTGGCCCGGGAGCACCCGGAGGCGACATGGTAGCCACCGACCGGACCACCGGACTCGAACGCGCCCGGGCGGCGGCCGCCGCGGTCGCCGACCCCGAGCTCCCCATGCTCACCCTCGCCGACCTGGGCATCCTGCGCCGGGTCGAGATCGAGCAGGACGGCACCGCCGCCGTGTGGATCACCCCCACCTACTCCGGCTGCCCGGCGCTGGCCGAGATGCGCGTGGACGTGGACCGGGCCGTGCGCCGCGCGGGCTTCGACCGGGTGGAGGTGCGCACCGAACTCACCCCGCCGTGGACCACCGACTGGATCACCGACGAGGGCAGGCGCAAGCTCTCCGAGAACGGCATCTCGCCGCCCGGTGGGGCGCCGCGGCGTCCGGCGGGCCCCGTCCCGCTGACCCTGATGCCCACCCGTACCGTTCCGCGCTGCCCGCTGTGCGGAGCGGCCGACACCGAGGAGCTGTCCCGGTTCGGCGCGACCTCCTGCAAGTCGCTGCACCGATGCCGGTCCTGCCTCGAACCGTTCGAGCACGTCAAGGAGATCTGACCGTGACCACACCCGCCACCGAGGCCGGGCAGGCCCCGCCGCGCCGCCGGGGTGCCTTCCACCGGCTGCGCGTGGCCGCCGTCGAGCGCCTGTGCGACGACGCCGTCGCCGTCACCTTCGACGTACCCGACCACCTGGCCGAGGAGTACGCGTTCGCCCCCGGGCAGTCGCTGACCCTGCGCCGCGAGGTCGACGGCGTGGAAGAGAGGCGCAGCTACTCCATCTGCGCCCCCGTGGGTGAGGCGCCCCGGGTGGGCGTGCGCCTGGTGTCGGGGGGCCTGTTCTCCGGATGGCTCGTGAACGAGGTCCGGCCGGGCGACGATGTCGAGGTGGGCGCGCCCACCGGCCGTTTCAGCCCCGACCTGGGCACCGCCGCCCGCCACGTGATGATCGCCGCCGGTTCCGGGATCACCCCGATGCTGTCGATGGCCTCGTCGCTGCTGCGCCGTACCGACTCCCACGTCACCCTGCTGTACGGCAACCGCCGCAGCGACACGGTGATGTTCGCCGACGACGTCGCCGACCTCAAGGACGCCTTCGGCCACCGCTTCGAACTGGTGCACGTGCTCTCGCGCGAGCCGCGCGAGGCCGAGCTGTTCACCGGACGCCTGGACGGGGAGAAGCTGGAGGCGCTCCTGGACACGGTCGTGGCCGCCGACGCCGCCGACCACTGGTGGCTGTGCGGCCCCTACGGGATGGTCACCGACGCCAAGGCGGTCCTGGCCGGCCGGGGCGTGCCCGGGGACCGCGTCCACCAGGAGCTGTTCTTCGTCGAGGGCACGGAGCCGCCGCCCCTGTCCAGGCACGAGGAGCCCGGGGTCGAGGGGCCCTCCAGCGAGGTCACCGTCGTCCTGGACGGCCGGACCAGCACCCTGACCCTGCCCAGGGGGGTGCCGGTGCTGGACGGAGCCCAGCGCTACCGCCCCGACCTGCCCTTCGCCTGCAAGGGCGGGGTGTGCGGCACCTGCCGGGTGAGGGTCTGCGAGGGGGAGGTGCGCATGCTGCGCAACTACGCGCTCAGCGACGCCGAGGTGGAGGCCGGGTACGCCCTGTCCTGCCAGGCAGTTCCCGAGACCGACGCCGTGACCGTGGACTTCGACTCGTGAGCGCCCGCAACGAGACCGCGTGGCGGATGTTCGAGGCCGACCGCGCGTCCAAGAACCTGGGTATGCGCCTGGTCCGGGCCGACCACGGGACCGCGGTCGTGGAGATGACCGTCGGCCCGATGATGGTGAACGGGCACGGGATCGCCCACGGCGGGTACGTGTTCACCCTCGCCGACACCGCGTTCGCGTGCGCGTGCAACACGGAGGGCGGAGGGGTGACCGTGGCCTCCGGCGCCGACGTGGCCTTCGTGGCCGCGGCCAGGGAGGGCGACGAGCTCGTGGCCACCGCCCACGAGCGGACGCGGTTCGGCCGCAGCGGACTCTACGACGTCACCGTGCGCCGGGGCGAGGAGGTCATCGCCGAGTTCCGCGGGCGCAGCCGCACCCTGCCCGAACGCACCTGACACCCCGCGCGAGGGCCGGGCCGCCGGCCCGGCCCCTTCGCACGCGGCGGCGGTGTCCGGGCTCGGGCCGTACCTCTCCCGCGTGCGCCGGTCGATGGCCGTGACCGGCCACCGGGGTTTACACCGAGGTCAGGCCGCATGGTGAAACTTGTGGGCGAAAAGCGACTCTTGTTGCTTATATGGGCTTGTCGGTAGTTTTTTCCTGTTCTGTTCCGAAGCTCGCACGCGGGCCCCAGCCAGACGGGCATCCCCCACATGCGTCGTTCCCTGACCCGTACGACGGCGGCCGCGGCTGCCCTCGCACTCGTCCTGTCCCTCCTCGGCCAGGCCTCCGCGCTGGCCGACGACAACCCTCCTCCGGACCGGCCCGACACCTCCACCCTGACCGCACGGGGGGAGGCCTGCTCCACGGATCCGGACCACCCCACCCTTCTCAACAGCACCACGCTCACTCTGAGAGCGCTCATCACCCACCCCGACGCCGAGACGGTGTCCACACAGGTCAAGGCCCAGTTCGAGTGGGGCCTCGAAGCCGCGGACGAACCGCTCGGCAGCGCGGAGTCCTCCTACACCTGGGTCTCTCCGGGCAGCCCTCCCGCACCTCGCACCGCCACCGCGCGGGACCTGCCCGAGGAGGCCCTGATCGGCTACCGGGCACGAGGCCACGACACCCGGGCGTGGGGCGAGTGGTCCGACCGGTGCTGGATCGAGATCAGTACCAGCAAGCCCGCGGCGCCGCCGACCGTCACCTCCGACGACTACCCCGACGACGACAGGTTCCACGGCGCACCGGGGAGGGCCGGAGACTTCACGTTCTCCTCCAACGGCGTCGACGACGCGGTCGCCTACCACTACTCCGTCGACGACAACACCTGCACGACGCCGGTGGAGTTGGAGGAGCCCGGCGGGGAGGCCACGGTCAGGATCACGCCCCAGCGTTCCGGGCCCCGGTCGATCCACGCGCGGAGCGCCGACGCCTACGGCAACTCGTCCCCGTGCGTGAGGGTGTACGACTTCCTGGTCGCACCCCACGCCGACCCCGTCGCCCACTTCCCCCTCGACGAGGGAGAGGACTCCACCGCGCACGACACCGTGGTGCGGGAGAGGACCGCCGAGGGCACCGGCGCCATCGACTGGGCGCGGGGCCGGGTGGGGGAGCGCACCGGAGCCGACTACCGACTGGAGAGCGCGGCGGTCGTCACGTCCGGCGGCCACCTCCGCACCGAGGAACCGGTCGTGGACACCTCCGGAGCGTTCACCGTCTCCGCGTGGGTGCGACTGGACGGTACGGGCAGCGATGCCGTCGCCGTCTCCCAGGACGGGGAGCACACCAGCGGGTTCCAGCTCGGATACAACGCCGCCGAGGAGGCGTGGGTGTTCCAGCGGGCCGCGCACGACGGCCCGGACGCGGGGTTCGGCCACAGGGCGAGCTCGACCGACCCGGCGCAGACGGGGGTCTGGACGAGCCTGACCGGATCCCACGACTCCTCCACCGGCGAGCTCTCGCTCTACGTGGACGGCGTGCTCCAGGAGACGGTCGAGCAGACCTCGGCGGGAACCACCGAAGGGGCGTTCGTCATCGGGGGAGGCCAGGTCGGGGGCGGTTTCGTCGGCGCGTGGCCCGGAGCGGTCGACGACGTGCTGGTGTGGAACCGCGCCCCCGTCACGGCGGACGAGGAGGGGAGTGGCGGCCGAAGGTCCGAGATCTGGGAGGCGGCCAACCACCCGGTCGTGCCGGAGGGAACCTGGTGGCTCGGTGAGACGGAGGGTGGCACCGCCGAGGACACCTCTGACCACGGGCTGGACGCGGTGCTCCACGGTGATCCCGCCACGGTGTGGGACGGGGCGTTCAACGACGGGCTGTTCGAGCCTGGGGTCCTCCTCGACGGCACGGGAGGGGAGCACCTGCGCACCGACGGCCCCGCGGTGCGCACCGACCGCAGTTTCACCGCCTCCGCATGGGTCCGTCTGGACGACGGGGGAGCCGATGCCGTCGCCCTGTCACAGAGCGGGGTCGGAACCAGTGGATTCGCGCTCGGCTACGACGCCGGACTCAGGCGATGGGTCTTCGAGACGCCGGTCCAGGACGACACCGGCTCGGTCGAGGTCCACAGGGTCACCTCGACCACATCCGCGCCGATCGGGGAGTGGGTGTACCTGGCGGGCGTGTACGACCACACCGACGGCACGCTCACACTCCACGTCGACGGCATCCGTGTCGCAGAAGCGGAACACGTGGGTGCCTGGCACGCGGACGGCGACGTGGTCATCGGCGGAGCGGGCCACGCCGAAGGTGTGGAGCGTCCGTGGACCGGCGGAGTCGGTCTGGCCCAGCTGCACCAGGGCGCCGCGCTCCAGCACCAGATCGCCTCGATCGAGTTCGGTATTTTGCCTGTGTGACACAGGTGGTCCCTGACCCCCGGTGACCGGGGTCGCAAACCGTACGGGTTCCGGCCCTCGACAGAGGCCGGAACCCGTACGTGTGCGAGGGGTGCGGGGGAGGGACCCGCCCGCAACCGCAGGAAGGCACGGCCCCGCCGGGGTGCGAGGGGTGCGAACACGAAGGGCGGGGCGGGCGTCCCACGGGTGGGAGGGCCTCTCGGCCGTTCCACCCCGAACCGCCGCACGACAGCGAGGGCACCATGAGCGCTTCCCCCTCTCCGGCCTCCCCGCCGCCCGGTCTCAGGCCCCTGGAGAAGGGCGACCCGGCGAAGGTGGGCCCGTACCGGCTCGTGGGCCGGATCGGCGCGGGCGGCATGGGTACCGTCTACGGCGGGCTCGACCCGAACGGCGTGTGCGTGGCCGTCAAGACCGTGCACGCCGGGTTCGCCCGCAGGGCCCGCCACCGGGAGGCCTTCGCCCGGGAGGTGCAGATGCTCGCCCGGGCGCGGGGGGTGAGCACCGCGCGCCTGCACGCCGCCGACACGGGGGCGAAGGTCCCCTGGCTGGCGTTCGACTACGTGGCGGGCCGGGACCTGCGCGCGCACGTGCGCGAGTTCGGGCCCCTGTCGGGGGACATGCTGCGCGCGTTCGCGGCGGGCACCGCCGAGGGGCTGGCCGCCCTGCACGCCGCGGGCATCGCGCACCGCGACATCAAACCCGGCAACGTCATCCTCTCCCCGGACGGGCCGAAGATCGTCGACTTCGGCATCGCCACCGAGATCGGCGCGGACCGCGCCACCGACCGGTCCGCGTCCTACGGCACACCCGGGTGGGTCTCGCCCGAGCGCTACGCCGGTGTGAGCGCCACGGCGGAGGCCGACGTCTTCGGCTGGGGCTGCCTGGTGGCGCTGGCCGCCACCGGACGGGACCCGTTCGGAAGGGGAGGCCCCGAGGAGCTGCGTGCCCGCGTCATCGCCGGGGCACACGACGTCGAGGGCGTCCCCGGCGAGCTCCTGCCGCTGGTGGAGGAGGCGCTGTCCACCGACCCGGCGCGTCGGCCGTCGGCGGTGCGGCTCATGCGGGAGCTGCTGCCGCCGCCCGCCGAGGTCGGGCTCGGCGGGCGGGCCACCGCCGTTCCCGCAGCCGAGACCCTGCGAGCGGTGCTGCGGAACTACTGGCGGGGCGTGGACGCCGCAGGGCACGATCCCGCACGCTGGGCGGCCGCCGTGGGACTGCTCTCGGCGACGGGCATCGCCGGAGGCGTGCTCGGCGGCACCGGAACCGCGACGGGTGCGGGTGCCGGAGGAGCCGCGGGCGCCGCCACCGGCACCACGGCGACGGGCACCACGGGCGGTGTCCTCAGCGCACTGGCCGGGTCCAAGGCCGCGGTGGTCGGAGCGGGGGTGCTGGTCACCGCCGGAGTGGCGACCGGCGGATACGTGGTCTACGACCAGCTCAGCGGTGCCCCTGCGGAGGCGGTCACCGCCGCGGCGGTGAGCCTGGAGGAGGGCGGCGGCTTCGTGGTCGAGGTCGAGCGCCGCTTCACCGGGGCGTACGCCGAGGAGGTCGCGGCGCGGACGGGGCAGCCGGTGGAGGCGGTGATGGAGGAGAGCGCGGGCGTCGTCGAGTACCGCCACGCGGCCGACCGCGACACCTTCGTGGTGAGCGGGGAGGCGATGGGGCAGGGCTCCGTCGCCGCCGCCGACAGCGGCGGGCGGCTGTACGTGTACGGGCCCTCCCCGGAGGAGGGTGCTTTCTCCGTACCCGTCGATCCCGCCTGGGAGGTCACCGTCGACGACCTGGGCCCCGAGCTGGTCACGGGCCCCCTGCGCGCCATGGCTGGCTCCGGTGAGCTGGAGGCCGAGGGGCGGGTGTACACCGGTTCGCTGACGTCGAGGCTCGTGGTGGACGGGGAGCTCGTGGAGGAGGACGCGGAGGGCCTGGTCGAGATCGACGAGGAGGGGGACCCGGTGCGGATGGAGTACACCGGGGCGCGGTGGGAGGTGCGGGCCGACTTCACCCAGGTCGGCGGAACCGTGGAGGTGGCCGACCCGCAGCAGGGGGAGGCACTGGGCGGGGAGGGGCTGGAGGTGCTCCACGCACCCGCCTGCGGTGAGATCGAGTTCTACGAACGCGGCTGGCAGGTGCGCGCGGACGCCTGGGAGATGTCCTGCGACCGCGCCATGGAGACGGCCGAGCTGCTTGCGGCCGGGGACGGACGGGTGGAGATGGCCCTCGGGTACAGCGGCACCGGAGTGAACACCTACCTCGTGGACGAGGAGACGGCTTGCGTGGGTGTGCGGGAGTTCGACCCGGAGCTGTCGGGAGCAGAGTCACCCTGGACCCTGGCCAGCTGCACCCCCGCCACCGTCCTGGGCGAGGGCGAGGGCGGGTTCGGCTGGGAGGAGATCGAGTTCGGGGAGTCCACGCTCATCCGGTTCGTCGAGGTGCAGTAGCTGCGAGGACCACGGGGCCGCTGACCCTGGGTTCTGAGGCCCTGGCCAGCCTAGCGGAGTCCTCTTCCTCCACAGGGGCCACGGCGGCCTGACC
>NZ_JBHXQY010000127.1:0-12356 GCF_042716955.1 Nocardiopsis sp. NPDC058631
ACCAGGTTGGGCAGCGAGTCGATCTCCACCGTCGTCACGATCCGCAGGTGCGCATAGGCCGGATCGGCCAGGATCTGCGCGATCGGATCGATGTACTCGTCCTTGTACCGGTCGATCTCCTCGGGGCCCAGCTCACCGTTGGAGGCCAGCGCCGCGCAGTCGCGCCCGGGCAGGTTGTAGATCACCACCTGAAAGACCAGCGGCTCACCCGCGGCCTGGACCACCGCCTCGTCCAGGTGATCGCGCAGCCCCATCGATCCCGTGGTGGGGCTGTTGTTGCCCTCGATCGCGCTGATCTGGTCCATCCACACACCGGTGGGCTCATCGGCGACCGCGTCCCCGCCGGGCTCGGCCGCGGCGTTGGCCGACCAGATCGGATTCACGTACACATCCGCACCCTCATACGGATTGTCCACACGCTCTCCGTCCCCCGGATCCGGGTCGGGGTCGGGGTCCGGGTCGGGCCCGGGGTCCACGGAGCCGTCACACAGCACGCCGTTGAGGGTGAACTCCGACGGCGCGGCGTTGCTGCCGGAGTAGGAGGCGTTGAACCCGAAGGACACGGTCCCGTTCGTGGCGACGGAGGCGTTGTGACCGGCGTTGGTCACCGACACGTCCTGCCCCGACTGGGTGTGCGATCCGTTCCACAGATTCGAGACCTGCTGGTTGCCGGGGAAGGACCAGTCGAGGGTCCAGCCGTTGAGGGCGGTACCGAGGTTGGTGATCTCGACGCTCGCGGTGAAACCCGAGCCCCAGTCGTTGACCTGGTAGTCGACCTCGCAGCCCGGGGCGGCGCTCGCGGGCGTGGTGGGGAGAACGGCCAAGGTGGTGCCGAGTAGGAGGGCCGAGACCGCGGCGAGGCCTCGTCGTGTCCGCGAGCGTGTGCCCGCTCCACGGTGGATTCTGTTCATGTCGTCTTCTTCCTGATGGAGGGGGGTGACCAAAAGGAGCATGCGGAGTGTCGTCCGGCTGTGCGGGCGACGGTTGTGTGGAGTCCGCTCAGACGTGGACGGGGGCGGAGGCGCACGGGGCATGACGACCTCTTCCGGGCAGGGGCGCAGCGCGCCCAGAACTGCTTGGGAGCGCTCCCAAGCGGCAGGCGAAGAAAGCCCGACCATCATGGTGCGACGCCGGGCGGGAAGGAGGTTGAAGGAGGGGGATGTCAGGGGAGGGGGATGGCGGAAGAATGTGACCCACATCATTTGGGAACGCTCCCACGAGAGTAACCAGACGCCGACCTCCTGTAAACACCCCGTTGCGGGAATCCTTCGCCGACGTTTCCCCCGCGCCCCCTTGTATCGCCGGGCCGCCCCTCTCACACCTCGATCATCCGCCAGGCGCCGGCGTCGGCCGGGTCGTCGGTGAAGGCGTAGCGGACCGTCTCCCGGTCCAGCGCGACCAGCGTCACCGAACCGGTCGCCCAGACCCGTCCGTCCCCCAGGTCGGCCCTGGCCATCAGGCCCGACGGATCACCCGACTCATCGGAACCCGCCGAGCGGGGTGGCGCACCGGCGGCCTCGGTGATCAGCCGCGGCCACTCCCCCCACACCTCCTTGATGCCGTACACGCCGGCCAGGTCGCCCGGGTCGGGCCTGGTCCGCGCGAACTCCGGCGTGTGGCGCTCCGCCCGCGGGTCCTGCGGGTCGAGGCCGGTGTTCACCACGATGCTCACCCCCACAGGCAGCGGCCGGGTGTCCACGCACCGCCCGTCCCAGCTGTGCAGCCCGACCCTGTGGGGATCGGCGTCCAGGAGGTGGAAGGGCGCGTACCGGGTGGGGTCCTCACCGCGCAGCGGGTCCCGACCCGCGTGCGTGAGGGCGTGCAGCGGCAGGTCGCCCCGGCTCGCCGGGTACACCCCTTCCCAGGGCATGCGCCCGTCCCAGGGCCACCCGTTGAGCAGAGCCGACACACGGGGGCGTTCGGAGTTCGCCGCCAGCCAGGTTCCCCCCGCCAGTCGGTCACGGCCGCCGACCAGCGCGGGCCGGTCGGGCCAGTGGTGGGCGGGCGGGTCCCAGGGCCGGGAGGACATCTCGTCCCGGAGCGCCGCGATGACGAGGGGTGTGTCCGCGCCGGGATCGAATCCGACGATGACGGTGCACATGAGGACCTCTGCTGTCTCCCCCGGCGGCACGGCCCGGGCGGGCCCGCACCGGAGGGTGAACGGAACGGTACCTGGACTCTACGACGCCGCGGGCTCCTCCGGGAGTGGCGGGCGGGTGCCGGACCGGGCAGGCCCCCTCCTCCGGCCCGGCGTGGTGTCCGTACCACCCGGTATCCGGGGGGCACTGCACCTGCGCTGACTCAGGGGGTCTTCTAGGCTGTGGACCTCCTTACTCTTAGGACGTCTGTGGCCGGTGTGCCCCATGTGTCTTCCGGGACCCGACCACCTCGTCTCCCGTACCAGCCAGGAGTGTGCGTGCCCGTGCAACCCGACCGACCCGACGACGGTGCCAACCGCACCCCGGACAGGGCTTCGCAGGGGGCTGCCCCGACCGTCACCGATGCGCGCCCCGGCCGCACCGGGCCCGGCCCTCTCGGCCCCCCGCCCGAACCGGGGCTGACCCGGTCGGAGATCGCCGAGCGGGTCGCGTCCGGCCGGACCAACGACGTCCCGGTGCGTGCCAGCCGCAGTGTCGGCCAGATCATCCGCGGCAACGTGTTCACCAGGATCAACGCGATGATCGCGGTGTTGTTCGCGATCATCGCCGTGATCGGCCCCGTCCAGGACGGGCTGTTCGCCATGGTCATCGTGATCAACACGCTGATCGGTATCGTCCAGGAGCTGCGTGCCAAGCGCACCCTGGACAAGCTCGCGATCGTCAACGCCGCCCGCCCCCGGGTGGTGCGCGACGGGGTGACAGTGCGCGTGGCCACTCAGGAGATCGTCCTGGACGAGGTCCTCGACGTGGGCCTGGGCGACCAGATCGTGGTCGACGGCCTCGTCACCTGGGCCGGAGGGCTGGAGGTCGACGAGTCCCTGCTGACCGGCGAGGCCGACCCCGTGCTCAAGCAGCCCGGCGACACGGTCATGTCGGGCAGCTTCGTGGTGGCCGGCTCCGGGCGCTTCCGAGCCACCAAGGTGGGGCGGCACGCGTACGCGGCCCGCCTGGCGGAGGAGGCGAGCCGGTTCTCGCTGGTGCACTCGGAACTGCGCTCGGGGATCAACCGCATCCTGACCTGGATCACCTACGCGCTGTTCCCGATCGGCGCCCTGCTCATCTACAGCCAGCTGTTCATGGGCGGGCACGTCACGCTGGACGCCCCGGCGGCGGGCGGCCAGATCTCCGGCCCGCTGGCCGACGCGCTGCGCGGCATGGTCGCGGCCCTGGTGTCGATGATCCCCGAAGGACTCATCCTGCTCACCAGCATCGCCTTCGCGGTCGGGGTGATCAGGCTGGGCAGGTACCAGTGCCTGGTGCAGGAGCTGCCCGCGATCGAGGGCCTGGCCCGCGTCGACGTGGTGTGCACCGACAAGACGGGCACCCTGACCGAGGCCGGCATGAAGCTGGCCGAGATCCGTGACCTGGGCGGACGCGCACAGGACGAGGGGCCGTCGCCGTCCCTGGTGCTGGCCGCGCTGGCGGGCAGCGACCCCGACCACAACGCGAGCATGGCCGCGATCGCGCAGGGGTTCGAAACGGCCGGGGTGGCCGCCCCGGACTGGCCCGTCACCGCACTGGCGCCGTTCTCGTCGGCCCGCAAGTGGAGCGGAGCCAGCTTCCTCGCCCCCGGCGGCGAGGAGCACTGGGTCCTGGGCGCCGCCGACGTGCTGTCCTCCCCCGACGCCCCTGCCGCGGCCGAGGCGGCCCGGCTCGGCGCGCAGGGACTGCGGGTGCTCCTGCTCGCCCGCGCCTCCGCCCGGGTGGACTCCGACGACGCCCCGGGCGACGTGCGCTCCGTGGCCCTGGTGGTCCTGGACCAGAGGGTCCGCGAGGACGCCGGATCCACCCTCGACTACTTCGCCGGCCAGGGCGTGGACGTCAAGATCGTCTCCGGTGACCACGCGGCCTCCGTCGGCGCGGTGGGCCGTGAGCTGGACCTGCCGGGCGCGGAGCGGCCGGTGGACGCCCGCGATCTGTCCGCCGACGCGGACGAGCTGGCCCGCGAGGTGGAGGAGCGTTCCGCGTTCGGACGGGTGACGCCGGAACGCAAGCGCGACATGGTGCGGGGCCTGCGGGGCCGCGGGCACACGGTGGCGATGACCGGCGACGGCGTCAACGACGTGCTGGCACTGAAGGAGGCCGACATCGGCGTGGCGATGGGGTCCGGGAGCCCGGCGTCGCGCTCGGTGGCGCAGCTGGTGCTGTTGGACAACCGCTTCGCGGTGCTGCCGCGGGTGGTGGCCGAGGGCCGCCGGGTGATCGGCAACATCGAGCGGGTGGCCAGTCTGTTCCTGACCAAGACCGTGTACACGATGACGCTGGCGATCATCGTCGGGCTGCTCGCGGTCGCGTACCCGTTCTTCCCCCGCCACGCGACGCTGATCAACGCGGTGACCTTCGGCATCCCGTCGTTCTTCCTGGCGCTGGCGCCCAACACCGACATCGCCAAGCCGGGGTTCGTGATGCGCACGCTGCGGCTGGCGATCCCCTCGGGGATGGTGGCCGGGTTCGCGGCGGTGACGACCTACCTGCTGGTGCTGGGTGGGCGGACCGTGCCGGACCCGGCGGACCGCACCGCGGTGGTGATCACGCTGTGCGCGACCACGCTGTGGGTGCTGCTGCTGGTGGCGAAGCCGTACGTGTGGTGGAAGGTCCTGATGGTGTGCTCCATGGTGGGCCTGCTGACGCTGGCCATGGTGACGCCCCTGGGCCGGTGGTTCTTCGACCTGGACGTGAGTGACCCGGCCAAGGTCCTCACCGGCCTGGCGGTGGCCGGGGTGGCGATCGTGGCGATCACGGTGATCCGGGTGGTGGACGACCGGTGGATCGCCCGGTCGGAAGCACGCGCCGCCGAGGAGGCGGCACGGGAGGATGCCGGGCGCCGGACGGCCTCCTCTGTCCAGTAGTACTTCGTCACGTTCCTGCTTTATCGGCTCGGTTCCGCTTGATGGGCGAGTCGAACTGGCTGTTGTGGAGGAACTCCGCGAGGACCTCGGCGCGTTCTGCGCCGAGGTCCTCGCCTCCGTCCCCCGCAAGTACTCCCGCGTCTGGAGCAACTGCTACCTGCGCGGACTGATGCTGGACGGACGACGCAAGTCCATTCAGCCCATGGCCGAGCGCCTACCCGACGGCAACATGCAAGCCCTGCAGGAGTTCGTGGGCCAGTCCCCACGGGAGCACGCCCCCGGCCAACGACGCCTCGGTAGGTGTCAAACCGACTTGGACAGGGACAGACCGGCCTGATCGGTGATCAGGTGGGTCTTCGACCCCTTCCTGCCCCGATCGACGGGATCGGGACCCGTCAGGTCCCCCTTTGGGAGCACGCGTGTTCACCAAGTCGATCGCGCACCGCGACCAGTCCAACTCGCCACGGGACCCGGGTTCGCCCAAGACCAGGCGGTGCAGCTTGGTCCGGACCCTTGCCCGGGTCCACTCGGTGAAGCGGCGTGCGCGGTGGGCCCGGAGGGACCGAACACCGGCGGCCGGTGCGGCCGGTGCTGGCCACGAAGATGATCGCGGCCAACACCTGCCGGTCTCCGTGTCCGCGTCGACCGCCGCCCTGAGGTCGGGTAGGTGCTTCGGGCACCACCCGCTGGAACAGTTCCCACAGCTCTTGCGGCGCCGGCCGCTCCACCATCGACACACGGCCGGCCTACCGACAACCCCCATGAGGCGAGCTCCTCCGACGTGAGGGCGGGCGGCTGTGCGCCGCCCGCCCTCCTGCCGGCCGCCCAGGTGGCGGCGCCCCGCAGAACTCTCCGACCTGATGCGGCCGACTCATGGTGCGATCGCCGGCCGTCCTGCCAGCGGGACACACGCCTCCCAGCGCGGCGATCGAGTCCGGCCGATCGAGACGATCGAGCGGGCAGCACCGCACCCGTGGCGCACCGGCTGGATCCGGCTCGCACCGCGAGGGCTTACCGCTCGGGCTTGCGGAAGCGCGCCACCGCCACCGGCACGAAGACCAGCAGGATCAGCAGCGACCACACAACGGTCGCTATGACCGGATTCTGTAGCGGCCAGCTGGCGTCCGCCGCGGTGCCCACCGGGTTGCCGAACAGCTCCCGGCAAGCGGTGATCAGGGAGCTGAGCGGGTTCCACTCGGCGATCGTCCGCAGCACGGGGGGCATGCCCTCGGTCGGTACGAACGCGTTCGAGAGGACCGCCAGCGGCAGCACCAGCCGCACCACGATCGAAGCGGTGGCGGGGGTGACGTAGAGCCCGACCACCACTCCGACCCAGCGCATCGCGTATCCCAACAGGATCACCAGGGCGAACGCGGCCAGCGCTGGTGCGAGACCTTCGTGCGGCCTCCAGCCCACGACGAGCCCCACACCCACCATGACGACGAGGGCGGGGATCGAGACGAGCATGTCCGCGGTCGTCCGGCCGAGGGGAACGGCGATCCGGGACATGGGCATGGAGCGGAACCGGTCCATGACTCCGCGCTCGACGTCCCTGGCGACCTCCTCGGTCGTCGTCGTCACCCCGAAGAAGACGGTGACGGCGAAGAGCGCGGGCATCAGGAACTCCCGGTAGTCACCGCCTCCGGGCACGCTGATCGCACTGCCGAAAACATAGCCGAACAGGACCACGAAGAGGACGGCGAAGACGACCTCGCCCAGCAGCAGGACGGGTTGGTGCCGCAGGTGCCTCAGCTCGCGCATGGTGATGGCCATGCCATCGATGAAAATTGACTGCCTGCGCCGGTCTTCCTTATGCGCCACACCGCTTATCGTGCTCATCACGCGCCCCTGTTCCCGGTCCTGAAGTTGAACGTGTCCCGAATGGCCTGCTTGTCTGCCGACCCCTTTTTGTCCTCCAGCCTGCGCCGCGACTCCGTGAGTTCGGAGAAGGCGTCGTCCAGAGTCGGTCGGCGCAGCACGATGTCGTCCGCGGCCACACTTCGGGAGTCGAGCTCGCGGACCACCGATGCCAGCGCGGCGATCCCATTCCGGACGGGAATAGTGATCTTCCGTTCATCCTCTTTGACGATCACGGTGCCGTTTGATACACCGCCTATCGCCGAAGCCGTGTCGTGAAGGTCCTCGAACTCCGGGACGACGACCTCCAGCCGCTCTCCTCCGGCCCAGTCCTTCAATTCCCCCGGGGTTCCCTCGGCGATCACCGTTCCGGAGTCCAGCACCACGATCTGATCAGCGAGCTGGTCCGCTTCATCGAGATATTGTGTGGTCATCAATATGGTCGTTCCCTCGACCGCCAGTGTGCGGACCATTCCCCAGATCTCACGGCGGCTCTTCGGGTCGAGCCCGGTCGTCGGTTCGTCAAGGAAGAGCACTTCGGGCGAGACGAGAAGACTGGCCGCGAGGTCAAGCCTTCTCCGCATCCCCCCTGAATAAGTCTTGACGACGCGGTCCGCCGCGTACTCCAGGTCGAACCTCCGCAGCAGTTCCTCGGTGCCCGCCCTCGCCTCGGCCCTGTTCAGGCGGTAGAGGCGGGCAAACATCATCAGGTTCTCTCGGGCGGTCAGCCGCTCGTCCAGAGCGGCATACTGGCCGACGAGGCCGATCCGGGACCTGACCTGCTGCGCCTGTTTGGCCACGTCATATCCGGCGACCCGGACGTCGCCCTCGTCATAGCGCATCAAAGTGGCGAGCACTCTCACCAGAGTTGTCTTTCCGGAACCGTTCGGCCCCAGAACGCCAACGACACTGCCGGACGCGACCGAGAGGTCGACGCCGTCGAGTGCCGTCGTCCGGCCGTAGCGTTTGACCAAGCCGTGGACGCTGATCGCGGGAAGTCCTGTGTTCATGGCCCGAGTCTCGCGGCGGCTCCTTCCAACGCGATCACAGAGCGCTTGCACGGCCGGGCAGGGATGTGATCGACCGGAGCGCGTACACCTCCTCCTCGCGTTCAGCGAGGGTGAGCATCCGTCGTTTTTGCATGAGCCACCCCTGTGAAATGCGGTGTTGCTACGACGGCATGACGCCACCCCCACATGAAATCACGCCGGATCACACTGCAACCCAAATCGACGATACCGACCGCCGAGGACTACAATCTGATCCTGCGACTCGAATTGGACAGCACAACGAACTTCGATTCCCTTTCGTCCGCAATGAAGAAGACGCGAATTTCTCGATCAAATCGAACGGCGACGACTCCTCGGCCGGGTTCAGCATGCTCCTGGACCTCGATCAGGACGCGGGACATGTCCATACCGCCGTGTACATCGACCCGGCTGCGGCGCGGCGGGGAATCGGCGCCGACGCCACACTGCTGACGGTCAACTATGCGTTCGCGATGTGGAACATCAGGAAAGTGTACTTTGAGACGACAGAAGCGAGCAGCGGAGATTTCGGCGCCATGCTCGACAAATCACCCGAGGCGACGCTAAAGGACTACATATTCTTTCGCGGAAACCTGTGGGACTTGAAGGTCTGTGCGCTGACCCGAGACGAGTGGGAGAAGGAACCCTGCGAATACGTCAAGAAACTGACCCCCCAGGGTTGACGCCGACGCGCTTCGCGCCCTGGACCAGTCCGACTCGCGCTGGAGCCGTTCCGATCCCGCGAGCGGGCCCTCCCCCCGTTCGAGCGTGTCGGTCCGCGTCAGTGTCTGGAGTAGCGGTCCCCACAACCGCGGTGACGGGCAAGCCCCACGTTCCGATGGCGACGCCCCCCGAATGATCGGGCTCAGGCCGGCTCCCCGGCCCGGATCGCGGCCAGGGCCTCCGCGAAGTCCGCGGACGCGGCTGCGGTGAACTCCGCCTCGAAACGGCGGGCGCCGAGCAGCGATCGACCTTTCTCGGCGGCGAGGGCGGCCTCGGGGCTCCCCTTGTCCGGGCCCCCGCGCGCGGCTTCCGCAGCGCCCAGCATGCGCGCCGCCCGGTGCGGGCGCTTTCGTGCGAGGGCGAGGACGGCCATCGCTTCGGCGACCGCGGCCGCCATCATCCGGTCCTGCCCGTCCGCCGCGATCTCCGCGGCCGACCGCAGCCGCTCCTCCGCTTCCCGGTGGTCGCCGCTGACCGCGGCCAGTCGCCCAAGGGCGATGGAGGGATGCATCCAGCTCGGTTGGAGGCGCCCCGACCGGCTCACCGGATGGCCCGCCGCGCGGAGAAGGTGGGCCCGCCCCTCCTCCGGGGACCCGGCGCCGAGAGCGATCTCGCCGCGAACGCGATCGACCAGGCAGGCCAGGTTGTCGTCGTGCGGGCACCGCTCGTCCAGCAGCGTCCGGACTCGGCGGAGGTCCTCCTGCGCCGCCGCCACGTTGCCGAGGCGCATGTGTTCCAGGGACCTCAGCACGAGCGTGAACCCTGCCCGATCATGGGCACCGAGCTCCTCGTAGTAGAGGAGCGCCCTGGTCAGAAGCGAGAGCGCGACGCCCGCCTCCCCTGCGAGGCTGTAGCCTTTTCCCGCTCCCGCGGCGGCATTCGCCGCGTTCCACCTGTCACCGAGCGCCTCGAACGCGGCGAGTGCGCAGTCGTAGGAGGGGACCGCCGCCGGAAAGCCCTCGCTTTCGGAGAGCACCGAGCCGATGAGGAAATGCGCCATCGCGGCCCACCAGGGGTCTGTGTGGCGGGTGAGCGCGACGAGGGGGCCGAGCGGCGGCCGGCTCTTCGCCCCTTGCGCCCACAGCGGCGGTACGGAGTCCGCGATGAGGGCGAGCAGGTCGCCGACCGGAAGGCCGCGCACCGATTCCTTCGCGGCGTCGGCCGCCTGACGAGCTCCTCCCCGGTCCCCGCCGGAGCTGCGGAGGAGCGATGTGTACAGGAGCGCGGTGGCGCGGCTCTCGATGAAAGCACCGCTCGCCTCGTCGCCGACAGGAAGGGACAGCGCTTCGTCCAGCTGGGACAAGCCGTCGGCGTGGTTGCCGGTGAGGATCCAGAACCATCCCTGTGCGGCCACCAGTCCTACCGCGGTCTCCGTGTCCTCGGTCTCGACCGCCCAGCGCAGGGCCGCGGTGAGGTTGCCGTGCTCCCGCTGGAGCCGACGGATCCAGTCCACCTGGTCCGCGCTGCGCAGCGCGGGCTCCGCCCTGTCCGCCAGCGCCCGGAAACTGCGCATATGCGCGTGGCGCAGCCGGTCCAACTCCCCCGACCCGTTCAGCACGTCCAGTGCATAGGCCCGGAGCGTGTCGAGCATGCTGTAGCGGGGCGGTGCTCCCGTCACCTCCAGGGTCTGGACGAACGACTTGTCCACAAGGGAGTCGAGAAGCGCGGGTATCTCGTCCGGGTCCAGTCCCGAGCCCGCGCACACTTCGACCACGGAGTCCAGTACGGCCCCCGAAGGGAACACCGAGAGGCGCCGGGCGAGTATCTGCTCGTCCGGGTGGAGCAGGTCCCAGCCCCATTCCACGACGGCGAGAAGCGTCCGGTGCCGCGGCAGGGCGATACGGCTCCCCCCGGTCAGCAACCGGAACCGATCATTGAGCCGCGGAGCGACCTCCTCCACCGGCAGTGCGCGGGCGCGGGCGCCGGCCAGTTCGATCGCCAGCGGCAACCCGTCCAGTCTGCGGCAGATCTGCAGGACCGAGGGCAGGTTGGCCTCGGTGGGCTCGAAGCCCGGCCGCACCGCCTTCACGCGTTCGAGGAGCAGGCGGACCGACGAGTAGGACAGCGCCTCCGGGAGCCCCACGTCGCTTCGCGGCACCGGGAGCGGCTGTACCGGCCACAGCGCCTCGCCCGTGATGGCCAGCAGTTCGCGGCTGGTGACCAGGATCCGAAGCTTCGCACACCGGCCCAGCAGCGTTTCGGCCAGATGGGCGCAGGCTTCGACGAGGTGCTCGCAGTCGTCGAGGAGGAGCAGGACATGCCATTCCGTGAGCTTCTCGGCGAGGTGCTCCGCGGTGTCGTGCCGATCGGGCAGGGGGTCGGAGAACGGTTCACGCACCAGCGGTTCCGATGTCCGACCGAGCACGGCCGCGATCTGCCGAGGAAGGGCGGCCGGATCGCTCACACCGGCCAGTTCGACTCTCCACACCCCGTCCGGATAATCGTCGAGCACGCTTCGGGCGACCTCTGCGGCCAGCCTGCTCTTGCCGACTCCTCCAGGGCCGACGAGCGTGACCAGGCGGGAATCGCGCAGCAACCGCGCGACCTGTTCCGTGTCCTCCTCCCTGCCGACGATGCCGGTGATCGGTGCCATCAGGTTGCCGCGCGGTCGCGGCCTCGCCTTCACCGGACGGACGGGCGACGCCCCCGGCCTCTCGCGGAGGATCTCCTCATGCATCCGGCGCAGGCCGAGGGCCGGAGACACCCCCAGTTCCTCGTCGAGTCGTATGCGGATCCGTTCGAAGAGCGCCAGGGCCTCGGCCGGTCGGCCCGCGTCGCGCAACGCACGCATCCGCAGTTCACTGAGCCGTTCGTGCGGTGGGTCGTGCTCCGCCTCGGCCGCGATCACCGCCAGCGCGTCCTCCGGCTCGCCGATCGCGATCCGGGCTTCGGCGAGGTCCTCGATCGCTCGCAGGCGCAGACCGCTGAGCCTGGCCGCCTCCGCTTCGAACACGCCGCCGGAGAACTCCGAGTACGGACCGGCCCTCCAGAGCCCCAGCGCCAGGGTCAGCCGGTCTACGGCGTCACGGTGGTCCCCCCGTGCGCGGTCGGCGGCCCCTTGGCGGACCAGGCGCTCGAAGACGGCATGGTCCACCTCCTCCCCCGAGAGCCTCAGGCGGTAGCCGGAGGACTGGGATTCCAGACGGGTTGACCGGCCCGGGAACAACGCCTTGCGGAGCCGGAAGACCAACGACTGCAACGCGTTGACCGGGTTCGCCGGAAGGTTCTCCCCCCACACGGCCTCAAGCAGGGATTCGACGGGGACGGCGCGTTCCGGCGCCAGTGCGAGCCGCGCCAGCAGGGTCCGAAGCCGCGCGCCGACGAGGGTGAGGGGAGCACCGCTGTCGTCGCGCATCTCCAGTGGACCCAGCACGGCGACCCACATGACGTCGGCTCAGTCCTCCCTCGAATCCGGAGAGCGGGCGGAACCCCCATCAGCCCCTCGTCCGGCTGACGGCGCGAGCGCAGGCCCTGCGGTCCACTTTACCGTTGCCGTTGGGCGGCAGCCGATCCACTCGCACGAGCCAGCATGTCAACCGGCAGGTAAACGCTCATCTGTTCCAGAAGCTCCTGCGGAGGCGTTCCCTCCCCGGTGTACACACGGCCAGATGGACGTGGGCGACCGGGACCGCGATGGCGTTCCGGACCGCGGCGCCGTGACCGGTGCGGACACCCGTGACGGCCCGGGGCGGCGGTTACCCAAGGGCACCACGAGGGTGGCGGCCCTGGGGTTGGGCCCC
>NZ_JBHXQY010000127.1:12366-15409 GCF_042716955.1 Nocardiopsis sp. NPDC058631
CCCGGGGGCGCCGGCCCGGGGGGGCCCACGGCCCACGGCCGGGTCCGGCGTTACCCGAAGGTCACGACGAGGGTGCCGTCCGAGGAGTGCGACCAGTCCAGGCCGCCGCTGTAGGAGGAGCACCGCGACCCGTTCGAGCCGGACCAGAACTGGTTCGAGCTGTCGGAGTTGCCGATGATCCGGTCGTTGGAGCCGCTGTCGCACGAGGTGTTGCCCCGGAACACCGAGGAGCCGCCGTCGAAGTTGAAGTTGCGCTCCTCGCTGCCGATGCTGACGTTGTTCGACACCGTCATCGAGCCGAGGTTGCGGTTGTAGGTGAACCCGTGCTTGCCGTTGTCGTAGGCGATGTTGCCCCTGATGACGTGGTTGACGCCGATGTCCTCGCCGCCGAGCTTGAAGCCGTTGCGGTCGCCGTCGCCCGCCTGGGACCCGTCGCTGAGGGTTCCGTTCTCGTAGGCGAGGGAGTCCTCGACGGTCACGGCGCCGATGGCCCCGGTGTCGGACTTGGTGTACAGGTCCCAGCCGTCGTCGATGTTGTTGTGGGCCACCGCGTAGCGGAAGACGTTGCCCGGACCCGAGGTGAGCTTGGCGGCGAAACCGTCGGCGTCCTCGCCGTCGGAGTCGGCGTTGTCGTGCGAGACCGCGCTCAGGATCAGGTTGTCGGCGGGCCAGTCGCTCTTGGCGGTGCCGGAGGTGGCACGGGAGAGCTGCAGGCCCGTGTCGTGGTTGAAGCGCGTCACCGTGCGCTCGATGACGTTGTTGCTGCCGCCGACGAAGATGCCGTTGTCACCGGCGTGCTCCACGACGATGCCGCGGATGTGCCAGTGGTCCCCGTTCAGCGCCAGGCCGCGGTTGGAGGAGTCCTCGCTCTGGGCGGAGAAGTCCAGCACCGGGGTCTCGCCGGGGTAGGCGTACAGCTCCGTGCGATCACCGGACGTGCCGTTGTCGTCCTGGTCGATGGTGACGGTCTGCGAGAAGGCGTAGTTCCCGCCCCGCATGTAGATCGTCCCGCCGGGGGTGATGCGGTCGATCGCCGAGGTGAGGGTGGTGGGGTCGGACTGGGTACCGCTCGCGTCCGTGCTGCCGCCCGGCGCGACGTACAGGGCCGAGGACGACGGCGGCGGCTCCTCCGGGCCGGGGCCCGGATCCGTCCCGCCGGCCGTCTCCACGTCGAGGTGGTCGACGTTGGCCATACCGCTGGAACCGGTCGGGTCGAACCGGATCGTGTTGTTGCCCGCCCTCAGCTGCACGGTGAGCGTCTTGGTCGCCCACTGGCTCCACGCGCCGGTGCCCTCGAAGGAGACCGATGCCGTCCGAGCACCGTTCACGAGGACGTCGGCGGGGCGGGCGGAGGAGGTGCCGTTGGCGAAGCGCAGGCGCAGCGTGGCCGTTCCCGGGGAGGAGGCGTTCACGCTGAACTGCACGTAGGCGCCGCTCTCGTTCTCGGTGTCGCAGAACCCGCTGCCCGAGTAGCCCGGCCACTCGTTCTCGATACTGCCTTGGCAGGTGGCCGAGGAGTCCTCGGCCTCGTAGCGGGTGGTGGCGGCCTGTGCGGGGGTGCCGGAAAGCGTGACGAGTGCGCCTGCGAGCAGGGCGGCGGCGCACGCGAGGAGGGGGCTCGGTTTCATCGTTCGTCTCCAGGGGGGTGGCGCTGTGGCCGGTGGGACGGTGGACGCAAGGGGGAGACCTGCCGTGGGTGGGCGGGCCCGTGCAACAAGAAAGGAAAGCGCTTTCAACACCGAAGTTAAGTGTTCGTTGTCAACGCGTCAACGATCTTGTCCCCGGGAGCGGTTCGTGTTAAGGGGGCAGCGGCGGACCGGGCGACGCGCTCCCGAAGACCTCGAAGACGGACGGGTGGTCGCGCCGCCCCTCTAGGTGTACTGACCACGGAGGTTGGTAACACCCACCCCGCCTGACACACGCAAAGAGGGCCTTCGGTATCGGTGTGGATTACCACGTCTACACCGACCCACCAGAAGGCCCTCGATGCCCCACACTACCCACGCCAACGCCCGCCTGACCCCCGCAGGGCGCCTCGCCCTGGCCCGCTGCGTGGTCGACGACGGCTGGCCGCTCAGGCGGGCAGCCGAACGCTTCCAGGTCGCACCCACCACCGCCATGCGCTGGTCCCAGCGCTACCGAACCCTGGGACCAGCGGGCATGACCGACAAAACCAGCCGCCCCCACCACTCCCCCCGACGTACCCCCACCCGCCGCGAGCGCCGCGTCATCAAACTCCGCCACACCCACCGGTGGGGACCGGCCCGCATCGGCGGCCACCTGGGCATGCACCCCTCGACCGTGCACCGCATCCTGACCCGCTACAAGTGCGCCCGCCTGACCCACACCGACCGGGCCACCGGGCGCGCGGTGCGCCGCTACGAACGCTCACGGCCGGGCGAGCTGGTGCACGTGGACATCAAGAAGCTCGGCAACATCCCCGACGGTGGCGGCCACAAGGCGCTGGGCCGGTCCCGGGGCCGCAAGAACCGCTCCAGGGCCGGGTACGCCTACCTGCACAACGCCGTGGACGACCACTCCCGCCTGGCCTACACCGAGATCCTCACCGACGAGAAGAAGGACACCGCCACGGGGTTCTGGAAGCGGGCCCAGGCCTACTTCGCCTCGGCCGGCATCACCGTGGAACGGGTGCTGACCGACAACGGGTCCTGCTACAAGTCCCACGCCTGGCGAGACCTCCTGGCCGACCAGGAGATCAAGCACAAGCGCACCCGCCCCTACCGGCCCCAGACCAACGGCAAGGTCGAGCGTTTCAACCGGACCCTGGTCCAGGAGTGGGCCTACGCCCGCCCCTACCGGTCCGAGGCCGAGAAGCGGGAGGCGTTCACCGGATGGCTGCACCACTACAATCACCACCGGTTCCACACCGCCATAGGCGGCCCTCCCGCCTCCCGCGTCACCAACCTCTCAGGTCAGTACACCTAGGGCCAATGCCGTTCGGTTAGGGGTTCGATCAACAGCGCAACCCCCGGCGTTTCGGCTGGCAAAACAGACGCAGCCCTTGTAGTGGTTCTCGGGTCCG